>DATKAO010000178.1 GCA_035498015.1 Myxococcota bacterium | reverse complement strand
TGCCGATCCCCGAGCTCACCGAGGAGCGCCGCAAGGAGCTCGTGAAACAGGTCAAGAAGCTCGGCGAGGACCACAAAGTCGGCGTGCGCAACGCGCGCCGCGACGCGATCGCCATGGTCAAGGAGTTCCAGAAGGACGGCGACCTCGCCGAGGACGACGCGCACCACCTGACCGACAAGGTCCAGAAGCTGACCGACGACTTCATCGCGCAGATCGACAAGGCGGTGGAGGCGAAGGAAGCAGAGCTGTTGAAGGTCTGACTCACCCGTGTCGAAGCTCGACCCGCGCAAGATCCCGCGCCACGTCGCGATCATCCCGGACGGCAACGGCCGCTGGGCCGAGGCGCGCGGGCTGCCGCGCGTGGCCGGCTACCGCAACGGCGCCGAGATCGTGCGCGAGGTCGTGCGCGGCGCGCACGAGCTGGGAATCCAGTGGCTCACTTTCTACGCGTTCTCGACCGAGAACTGGAAGCGGCCGAGCGAAGAGATCGACGCGATCATGGCGTATCTCGAGGAATTCATCCTGCGCGACGCCGACGAGCTGGTGCGCAACGGCATCCGCGTCGACGCCATCGGGCGGCTGCAGAGTCTCTCGCCGAGCATCCAGTCACTCCTGCACGGGCTCATGGCGCGCACCGAGTCGAACGACGAGATGCGGCTCACCTTCGCGCTCTCGTACGGCGGGCGCGCCGAGATCGTCGATGCCGTGCGCTCGATCGCGCGCGCGGTCGAGGCCGGCGTGCTCGAGCCCGAGGCCATCGACGAGAAGTGCGTGCAGGCCAACCTGTACTGCAAGGACATGCCGGACCCGGACCTCCTGATCCGCACCGGCGGCGAGCACCGCATCTCGAACTTCCTGCTCTGGCAGCTCGCCTACACGGAGTTCTTCACCAGCGACGTGCTCTGGCCCGACTTCAACAAGTCGAAGCTGGTCGACGCGCTGTGTGCGTTCCAGCAGCGCGAGCGCCGCTTCGGCCGGACGCCCGCCCAGCAGCGGGACGCGGAGTCGTGAAGCGGCTCGCGCTCCTGGGCGCCACGGGCTCGATCGGCACGCAGACGCTCGACGTGGTGTCGCGCTTCCCCGAACGGCTGCGAGTCACTGCGCTCTCGGCGGGCCGCTCGATCGACCTGTGCGTGCAGCAGTGCAAGCAGTTCCGGCCCGAGGTCGTGTCGGTCGCGCGCGCCGAGGACGTGCCGCGCCTGCGCGAGGCGGTGGGCGACCCGAAGCTGCGCATCGTGTCGGGGCCCGAAGGGCTGCTCGAGGTGGCGACTCACGACGCGGACCTCCTGGTCGGCGCGCTGGTCGGCTCGGCGGGTCTCGCGCCGGTGGTGGCCGCGCTGCGGCTCGGCCGCGACGTGGCGCTGGCGAACAAGGAAGTGCTCGTGACCGGCGGCCCGCTGGTCATGGCCGAGGCGCGGCGCGCGGGAGCGAAGCTCCTGCCGCTCGACTCCGAGCACGTGGCGATCGCCCAGTGTCTCGCGGGTCATCCCATGAGCGCCGTGAAGAAGATCTGGCTCACGGCCTCGGGCGGCCCGTTCCGCAAGGCCGACCGCGCGACCCTGGCCGCGGCCGGCCCGGAGCAGGCGCTCAAGCACCCGAACTGGGACATGGGCGCGAAGATCACCATCGACTCGGCCACGCTCATGAACAAGGGCTTCGAGGTGATCGAGGCGCGCTGGCTGTTCGATCTGCCGGTCGAGCGCATCGGCGTGCTCGTCCACCCCGAGAGCATCATCCACTCGTTCGTCGAGTACGCCGACGGCAGCTGGCTCGCGCAGCTCGGAATTCCCGATATGCGCATTCCCATTGCTTACACTCTCGGTATGCCGGAACGGTTCCCCCTGCCGGACCTGCCGCCCCTCGATCTGCTCGCGCTGGGCGCGCTCCACTTCGAGGCGCCCGATCCCGAGCGCTTCCCGGCGCTGCGCCTGGCCTTCGAGGCGCTGGCGGCGGGCGGCACCGCGCCCGCGGCGCTGAACGCCGCGAACGAGATCGCCGTGGCGGCGTTTCTGGCGCGCGAGATTCCGTTCACGGCGATCGCGGAAACGGCCGAAGAGATCCTGGCAACCCTGCCCGTGCTGCCCGGTTTGTCGCTGGAGGAGATCGCCGAGGTCGACGAGCGGGCGCGCGCGCGTGCGCGGCGGCGGATCGAGGAGAGACTGCATTGAACCTGCCAGCGCTGGTCGATCACCTGGTTCCGTTCGTGCTGCTCCTGGGCGTGCTGATCTTCATCCACGAGCTCGGTCACTTCGCGGTGGCCAAGTGGCTCGGCGTGAAGGTCGAGAAGTTCTCGATCGGCTTCGGGCCGTCCTTGTTCGCGCGGCGCGTGGGCGAGACCGACTACGTGATCGCGGCGCTGCCGCTGGGCGGCTTCGTGAAGATGCTCGGCGAGATTCCGGGCGAGGAGCTCGCGCCCGAGGAGGTGTCTCGCGCCTTCAACGCCCGGCCCGTGTGGCAGCGCATCGCGATCGCGCTGGCCGGGCCGGTGATGAATCTCGTGCTGCCGGTGTTCCTGATCGCCGCGATCCTGATGACCGGCCTGCCGACGCTCACCTCGCGCGTGGGCACCGTGGTGCCGGGCTCGGCGGCCGCCCGCGCGGGCATCCACGACGGCGACCGGATCGTCGCGGCGGGCGGTGAGTCGCTGTGGCGCTGGATCGACCTGCAGGAGAAGCTGCAGGCGTCGGGCGCGCCGGGCATGCCGCTCACGATCGAGCGCGCGAACGGCGAGCGCGCAGAAACCACGCTCGTGCGCGAGAAGGACGACGGCGGCGCCTGGAAGGACATGGGCCTGCAGTGGCAGGTGCCCGAGGCGGTGGTCGGCGTGACCGGCCCGCAGACCCCGGCCGCGCTCGCCGGTCTGGAGACGGGCGACCGCGTGACGGCCGTGAACGGCGCGCCGGTGTCGAACCTGCGCGAGCTGCGCCAGCAGGTCGCGGCGGCCAGGCCGCCGCTCGAGCTCGACCTCGAGCGCCCGCTCGACGGCCAGACCGAGAAGATCCACGTCACGCTGCGCGGGGCGTCTGCGCCGGGCGGCGACCATCCGCTCGAGTCACTGGGTCTCGCGCCCGTGGGCGTGAGCCTGGGCAAGGTCCATCCCGACACTCCGGCCGCGCGCGCGGGCCTGCAGGCCGGCGACGTGGTGTTGAGCGTGGGCGGCGACCTGGTCTCGGGCGTCGAGCGCGTGCGCGACCTGATCCGCAACAGCGGCGGCGAGCCGCTGGCCTTCGTGCTGCTGCGCGACCACAAGCTCGTGCAGCTCGAAGTGACTCCCGCCGCCGGGCCGGACCGGAACGGTCAGTCCGCCGGGAATCACTACCAGATCGGCGTCGAGCTCGGCCTCTCCGACGTGGGCGCCGAGTACAAGGACGACGTGGTGCGCAACCCGTTCCTGGCGCTGGGCCGCGGCGTGGCGCGCACTGCGGACCTGTTCGCGATCATCCTGGGCGGCATCTTCCAGCTGATTACCGGCTCGGTGGGCATGAGCAGTCTCTCGGGCCCGATCGGAATCGGCGAGATCGCGGCCGACGCCTACCAGACCTCGTGGACGCAGTTCGTGTGGCTCATGGCGCTGATCAGCGTGAACCTCGCGATCCTGAACCTCTTGCCCATCCCCGTGCTCGACGGCGGCCAGATCGCGCTCGCCGCCGCGGAAGGCATCAAGGGCAGCCCGCTGCCGGCACGCGCGCGCGACATCGCGCAGACCGTCGGCCTGTCGCTCATCCTCCTGCTGATGGGCGTGGCGTTCTGGAACGACATCGCCCGGCACTGGTCGGGCGTGGTGTCGTTCCTGACCGACCTCGGCTGAGCGCCGCATGCTGCTGGCGCTCGAGACCTCCGCGGAGCGCGGAGGGGTGGCCCTGTTCGAGGGCGGCGAGTCACTCGGCGAGGCCGACGTGCCGGAGCGCGAGCGGCACGCCGCGAGCCTGCTCGTGTGTCTCGACGGCTTGCTCGCGCGCGTGGGCCGCCGGCTCGGCGAGGTCGACCGGATCGCGCTGGCCATCGGCCCCGGGTCGTTCACCGGCCTGCGCATCGGGCTCGCCACCGCGCTCGGGCTCGCCTTCGGCACGCCCCGCAAGCTCGTGCCCGTGCCCACCCTGGCCGCGCTCGCGTTCCAGGCGCGGGTCTCGGGTCTGTGCGCGCCGCTGCTCGACGCGCGCCGCGGCGAGGTCTACGCCGGGCTCTACGATGCCGACGCGAACCCGGTGTTGCCGGATGCCTGCGCATCGCTGGGCGACTGGGTCGCGACGCTCCCGGCCGAGGTGCCGATCGCCCTGGTGGGCAGCGGCGCCCGGCTGTATCGCCGCGCCCTGGAAGCGGCGCTGGGCTCGCGGGCGCGCTTTCTCGACGCCGTGGGCGACCTCACCGCACGCTCCGTGGGTGCGCTCGGTCACCGGCTCTCGGCGGCCGGTGCCGATGTCGAGCCCGAGAAAGTCGAGCTGCGCTATCTGCGCCGCGCCGAAGCCGAGGCCAAGCGCTTGGCTTTACAGGGGAATGGCGAACCCATACCCTTGGCTCGCCCCCGATAAGGCCGCGGAATTCCAGTCTCTTTCTCGGCCTCCCCAGAGGAGAACTGTCGCCATGCGCGTGTACTACGACAAGGACGCCGACCTCGCGCGACTGGAGGGCAAGACCGTCGCGATCCTCGGCTACGGCAGCCAGGGCCACGCCCACTCACTGAACCTGCGCGACAGCGGCGTCGACGTCGTGGTCGGTCTGCGACCCGGCTCGCCCACGGTGAAGAAGGCGCAGGCCGAGAAGCTGCGCGTCTTGTCGATTCCCGACGCGGTGGCGAGCGCCTCGGTCGTGATGATGACCTTGCCTGACGAGACCATGGCGCAGATCTACGAGAGCGAGATCCGCCCCAATCTCAAGCCCGGCGCGTATCTCGCGCTGGCGCACGGCTTCAACTTCCACTTCGGCTGCATCAACCCGGCCGAGGGCGTGAACACCTTCATGGTGGCGCCCAAGGGCCCGGGTCACCTGGTGCGCGACGCCTACGTGAAGGGCGGCGGCGTGCCGTGTCTCGTGGCGGTCGACCGCGACCCTGCGGGCAACACGCTCGAGGTCGGGCTGGCCTACGCCAAGGGCATCGGCGGCGGGCGCGCCGGCATCATCCAGACCACGATCCGCGAGGAGACCGAGACCGACCTGTTCGGCGAGCAGGCCGTGCTGTGCGGCGGGCTGACCGCGCTCATGCAGGCCGGCTTCGAGACGCTGGTCGAGGCCGGCTACGCGCCCGAGATGGCGTACTTCGAGTGCATCCACGAGGTGAAGCTGATCGTCGACCTGATCTACGAGGGCGGGATCTCGAACATGAGATACTCGGTCTCGAACACCGCCCGCTTCGGCGACCTGACGCGCGGGCCGCGCGTCGTGACTGCCGAGACCAAGGCGGAGATGAAGCGCATCCTGGGCGAGATCCAGTCGGGCCGCTTCGCCAGTGAGTGGCTGCAGGAGGCGCGCGTCGGCAAGCCGGTGTTCACGGCGCTGGGCAAGCTCGGCGAGGAGCACCCGGTCGAGAAGATCGGCAAGGAGCTGCGCGCCATGATGCCCTGGCTGCGCGAGCACCGGCTGGTCGATCGGAGCCGCAATTGACCCCGGCCCACCGCGAGGCTTTCCGCGAGCGGCGGCGCCGCCGGCGCGCCGGGCGCCGCGAGCGCCGGCGCGCGGTGTATCTCCTGCCGAATCTGATCACCTCGACCGGGCTCATGCTCGGCTTCTGGTCGATCACGCTCTCGATCCGCGGCGAGTTCGAGAAGGCGGCGCTGGCGATCGTGCTGTCCATGGTGTGCGACATGCTCGACGGCCGCGTCGCGCGTGCGACTCACTCGCAGAGCCGCTTCGGCGTCGAGTTCGACTCGCTCTCCGACCTGACCGCGTTCGGCCTGGCGCCGGCGCTGCTCATGTACAACTGGACGCTCTTGCCGCTCGGCCCGCGCGGCTGGCTGGTCGCGGGGCTGTTCGCGCTGTGCGCGGCGCTGCGGCTCGCGCGCTTCAACGCCAAGGCCGACGACTCGACGCAGAAGCACTTCCAGGGCATTCCCTCGACCTTCGCGGGCGGCATGGTCGCCGCAACGGTCTGGTTCGTCGGCTCGTTCGATCTGACGCCGCCGTTTCCGCGCGCGCTGGGCTTCGCGATCACCTCGTTCTTCGCGCTGCTCGCGCTGCTCATGGTGAGCACGATTCCGTACCCGAGCCTGAAGGTCGTGAAGATCGAGGGCCGGAAGGCTTATCCGGCGCTGGTCGCGATCCTGGTGTTCCTGGTGATCGTGCTGCTCAACCACGAGACCATGTTGTTCGCGATCGGCGTGGCCTATCTGCTCTCGGGCCCCGTGGTCTGGTGGCGCGAGCGCCACAAGCTGCCCGAGCCCGAGGCCGAGCACGAACGGGAGTCAGTCAGCGATGTCCACTGAACGCGTGCTGATCTTCGACACGACGCTGCGCGACGGCGAGCAGTCGCCCGGCTGCAGCATGAACCTGGAAGAGAAGCTGGTGATGGCGCGCCAGCTCGAGAAGCTGGGCGTCGACGTGATCGAGGCGGGCTTCCCGATCGCCTCGCAGGGCGACTTCGACGCCGTGAAGGCGGTCGCGGCCGCCGTGCGCCGGCCGATCATCTGCGGCCTGGCGCGCACCTCCGACGAGGACGTCGACCGCGCCTGGGAGGCGCTGCGCGAAGCCGCGCACCCGCGCATCCACGTGTTCATCGCCACCAGCGAGATCCACATGCGCGACAAGCTGCGCATGTCGAAGGAGAAGGTGCTCGACGAGGCCGTGCGCTCGGTGACCCGCGCGCGCAGCTACTGCGAAGACGTGGAGTTCTCGGCCGAGGACGCCACGCGCAGTGACTGGGAGTTCCTGGTCGAGATCTGCAGCCGCGCGATCGCCGCGGGCGCGCGCACGCTGAACATCCCGGACACCGTCGGCTACACCACGCCCTTCGAGTACTCCGAGCTCATCACCTACCTGCGCCAGCGCGTGCGCGACGCCTATCTCGCGCGCTTCTCGGTGCACTGCCACGACGACCTGGGCATCTCGGTGGCGAACTCGCTGGCGGCCATCCGCGCCGGCGCGCGCCAGGTCGAGTGCACGGTGAACGGCATCGGCGAGCGGGCGGGCAACACCGCCATGGAAGAAGTGGTCATGGCGCTGCGCACGCGCGGCGAGTTCTTCGGCGGCTGCGACACGGCCATCGTGGGCAAGGAGATCTACCCGACCAGCCGCCTGCTCTCCTCGGTGATCGGCGTGCCCGTGCCGCCCAACAAGGCGGTGGTGGGCGACAACGCGTTTGCGCACGAGGCCGGGATCCACCAGCACGGCGTGCTCGCGAACCGGCTCACCTACGAGATCATGACGCCCGAGTCGGTGGGCCGTGCCTCGACGGAGCTCGTGCTCGGCAAACACTCGGGCCGGCACGCGTTCGGCGAGAGACTCCGCGAGCTGGGCTTCGACCCGGAGCGCATCGACTTCAACTCGGCCTTCAAGCGCTTCAAGGACCTCGCCGACGCCAAGAAGGTCGTCTACAACGAGGACATCGAGGCGCTGGTCACCGACCAGATGCTGCGCGTCGAGGAGCTGTACAAGCTCGAGAACATGCACGTGGTCTCGGGCACCTTCGCCACGCCGACCGCCACGGTCGAGATGGAGGTGAAGGGCGACCGGCGCAAGGTGGCGGCCATGGGCACGGGCCCGGTCGACGCGATCTTCTCGGCCATCGATCAGGTCAGCGGCGCCAAGGTGAAGCTGCTCAAGTATCTCGTCTCGGCAGTCACCAGCGGCATCGACGCCCAGGGCGAGGTCTCGGTCACGCTCGAGCAGGACGGCCTGCGCGTGATCGGCCAGGCGGCCGACACCGACGTGCTCGTGGCTTCCGGGAAGGCCTACGTGCACGCGCTGAACAAGCTCGAGCAGCGGCGCAAGCTGGGCGTCTCCGGCTCGCTCAAGGGCGTCTGACGTGCCGCGCGTGCTGGTGTTGCCGGGAGACGGCATCGGGCCCGAAGTGACTGCCGCGGCGGTCGAGGTGCTGCGGCGGGTGGCGCCCGACGTCGGGCTCGAGCAGGCGCTGATCGGCGGCTGCGCGATCGACCGCGAGGGCGCGCCGCTGTCCGACGCGACCGTGGCGCGCGCCAAGGCCTGCGGCCTGGTGCTGCTGGGCGCCGTGGGCGGCCCGAAGTGGGACAAGCTGCCGCCCGCCACGCGGCCCGAGCGCGGGCTTCTGCGCATTCGCAAGGAGCTCGAGCTCTACGCGAACCTGCGCCCGGCGACGGTGCTGAAGGCGCTGGGCGACGCGAGCCCGCTGCGCCGCGAGTGCGTCGAGGGCGTCGACTTGGTGGTGGTGCGCGAGCTCACCGGCGGCATCTACTACGGCGAGCCGCGCGGCCGCGCCGACAAGGACGGCGTGCGGCGCGCGCTCAACACCGAGGTGTACGACGAGCACGAAGTGAGTCGCATCGCGCGCGTGGCGTTCCGCACCGCGCAGGGCCGCAAGAAGCTGGTCACGAACATCCACAAGGCGAACGTGCTCGAGGTGTGCGCGTTCTGGAACGAGATCGTCGAAGAGGTCGCCCGCGAGTTCCCCGACGTGCGGCTCGAGCACCAGCTCGTGGACTCGGCGGCCATGGTGCTGCTGCGCGACGCGCCGAAGTTCGACGTCTTGCTGTGCCCCAACATGTTCGGCGACATCCTGTCCGACGAGGCCGCGATGATCACCGGGTCACTCGGCATGCTGCCCTCGGCCAGCCTGGGCGACGCGGGTCGCGGCCTGTTCGAGCCCATCCACGGCAGCGCGCCCGACATCGCGGGCCAGGACAAGGCCAACCCGCTGGCGGCGATCCTGTCGGTCGCCATGCTGCTCGACCACGGACTGTCTCGCCCCAAGGACGCCGCCCGCGTGCGCCGCGCGGTCGAGTCGGTGATCGACGCCGGCTACCGCACGGGCGACCTCGGGCGCCAGCCGGGCCAGACGCTGCTGGGCACGCGCGCCATGGGCGAGCGGGTGCTGGAGGCGATCGTTTCGTGAGTGCCACCGGGCCCCGCGTCGCGCTGCTGGGTGCCACCGGCGCCGTCGGCGCCGAGATCCTGCAGGTGCTCGAAGAGCGCCGCCTGCCCATGCGCGAGCTGCGCGCCTACGCCTCGGCAGACTCGGAAGGCGAGGAGCTCGAGTTCCGCGGCGAGGTCACGAAGCTGCGGCGCGTGCGCGTCGAGGACATCGCCGCCTGCGAGCTCGTGATCTGCGCCGCGCGCAGCGCGCTGCCGGAGCTCCTGCCCGCGCTGCGCCGCAGCAGCGCGGTGGTGATCGACGTGAGCGGCGCGCTCGAGGCCGATCCCGAGGTGCCGCTGTTCCTGCCCGGAGTGACTCCTGCGCTCGACGCGGTGCAGAGGCCGCTGTTTCTCGCGGTGCCGCGCGGAGTCGCCGTCGGCCTCGCGGTCGCGCTGACGCCGTTCGCGCGCGCCGGCATCCTGCGCCGCGCCACCGCGGTCACGCTCGAGTCCGCCTCTGGCGCCGGCATCGCGGGCGTGGGCGAGCTCACCGAGCACACCGTGCAGGTGCTGAACCGCATGAGCGGCGAGCGTTCGGAGTCCGAGATCTTCGGCCAGTCGCTGGCGTTCGACTGCCTGCCGCAGATCGGGGCGCTCGAGCCGGACGGAGACACCACGGACGAGCTCGGGCTCGCGCGCGTGCTGCGGCGGCTGGTGTCCGGTGACCTGGCGTTCGAAGTCACGCGCGTGCGCATCCCGACCCTGGGCGGAAGCCTGGCCGCGGTGCATGCGGAGCTTTCAGAGCCGCTCTCGCGGGACCAGACCCGCGCGCTGCTCGCGGCCCAGAAGGGCGTCGCGATCCTGCCCGAGAGCGAGCTCCCGACCCCGCGCGCCGCGCTGGGTCACGACGACGTGGCGATCGGCCGCCTGCGCGCAGCGGGGGGCCGCGCCGCCTTCGTGCTGGCGCTGAACGACCTGCGCCTGGGTGCGGCACTGGGTGTGGTGGGCGCCGCCGAGGCCGCACTGCGCTAGCCGTGGCGAGCGGAGGGCCCGAAAGACTCTTCGCGGCGCTGCTCCTCGCGACCGGCATCGCCCTGGCCGGCTGGCTGGCCGGCGAGGGCTTCGCGCGCGCTCGCGCCTCGGAGCACTTCGTGACCGTGAAGGGCACCTCGGAGCGCGACGTGTCCGCCGACGTCGCGATCTGGCCCATGCGACTCACCGCGTCGAGCAACGACCTGGAGACGGCGCACGCCAGGCTCGAAGACGGCCTCGCGAAGGTGCGGGAGTTCCTGACCCGCGAGGGCGTCGATCTGGGCGACAGCCGCGTGCAGGGCTTCTCGGTCAGCGACGCGAACGCGCGCGAGTGGGGCACGAACAACGCCAAGGCAGACCGCTTCGTGCTGCAGGAGACCCTGGTCGTGCGCTCGCGCGACCCCGACCAGGTGAACGCCGTGAGCGCGAAGATCGGCGAGCTGGTCGGCGCCGGCGTGGTGCTGAGCGGGGGCGAGCCGATCTACGTGTTCACGGGGCTCGCGGAGCTGAAGCCGGCGATGATCGCCGAGGCCACCTCGCGCGCGCGAGAGGCCGCGGCGCAGTTCGCCAAGGACTCCAAGACCCGGCTCGGCCCGATCCGGCGCGCGAACCAGGGCCTGTTCGAGATCCTGGCGCGCGACGCCACGCCGATCACCCCGGAGTCGAGTCAGGTACGGAAGACGGTGCGGGTCGTGACCACCGTCGACTACGTGCTCGAGTGACTCCCGGCGAGTTCGAGCTGTTCGAGGCGCTGCTCTGGGAGCCGGCGGCGGGCTACTTCCTGCTCGAGCGGCATCTGGCGCGGCTGGCGGCCTCGGCGAGTCACTTCGCGTTCGCCTGCGATCCGGCGGCCGTGCGCGCGCGGCTGGCGTTGTTCGCAGAGGGCCTGCCCGGCGAGCCGCGCAAGGTCCGGCTCGAGCTGTCGCGCGACGGCTCGGTGTTTCTCGAGCACGTCGACCTCAAACCGAGCACGCTCGTGCAGCTGCCGCTGGCGTGCGATCCGGTCGATTCGCGCGACGAGTTCCTGCGCCACAAGACCTCGCGCCGCGCCGTCTACGACGCGGCGCTGCGTGCGCGGCCCGGCGCGAGCGACGTCCTGCTCTGGAACGAGCGCGGCGAGCTGACGGAGACCTGCGCCGGCAACGTGGTGCTCGAGCTCGACGGCCGGCGAGTCACTCCGCGCGCCGACTCGGGGCTCCTGCCCGGCACGTTCCGCGCCGAGCTCCTGGAGCGGGGTGAGATCGCCGAAGCCGTCGTGCCGCTGAAGGCGCTGGAGCGCGCGTCGCGGCTGTTCTTCGTGAACTCGGTGCGGCGCTGGTGCCCGCTGGCAGTCACGGACGGCTCGTGACCTTCACCCAGCGCCTGCATCCGGGCATCCGCGCGGGCGAGATCACCTGCAGCGTGCGCATCTGGCAGCGCCCGCGCGTGAAGGTCGGCGGGCGCTACGCGTTCGAGGACGGCGCGATCGTGGTCGACTCGCTGCGGCGCATCGACCTGTCCGAAGTCACCCCCGCGCTCGCCAAGCGCTCCGGCTTCGCGGGCGTGGTCGACCTGTTGAAGGTCGCCAAGCACGGACGCGGCGAACAGGTCTATCTGGTCGGATTCCACTTCGAGCCGGGCAAGCGCCGGTGAGCCTGCTCGGGCTCGCGCTCGCCTTGCTCGGGCCGTTCGGGCTCGCGCTCGCGGGCGAGGGCCGCCGGCCGGCGGGGCTGGGACAAGCGCTGTGCGGCGAGGCGCTCTACCTGGCACTGATCGGCGCCGTGCTGTGGATCGCGTTCGTGCCCGCGGGACTCACTCCGCAGGCGCTCGGGCTCCGGCCCTTGCGCTGGCAGGCCGTCGCCTGGGGCGGCGCACTGCTGGCCTTCTTCCAGTACGCGTACGCGCCGGTCGTGGTGCTCGGCCTGCGCAAGCTCCGGCTCCCCGGCTTCGAGGGCGGGCTCGAGAAGATGCGCGGCCTGCCGGCCTGGTATCTCGTGCTGGCGGTCTCGATCGGCGCGACCGCCGAGGAGCTGCTCTACCGCGGCTACGCGATCGCGCAGCTCGAGCAGCTCGGCGCGAGTGTCTGGCTGGCGGCGCTGCTGCCGCTCGTGGTGTTCACGTTCGCGCACGTGCCGCTGTGGGGGCTCGCGCCGGCGCTGACCACGTTCCTGGGCGGGGGCGTGTTCACCCTGTTCTTCCTGTGGCAGTGCGATCTCGCGCCCAACGTGATCGCGCACGTGGCGACCGACCTGGTGGGCATCGCGCTCGCGCGCCGCGCGGGGGCGGCCGAGCGTCACACCGAGCTTCGCTGAGTCCCGGGCCTGGAACGTGAGTTGGCGCTTCATGGCAGCGTGATGAACCCGAACCTCTTGAAGCTGGCCTGCGCCTCCGGCTTGCGCAGATACTCGACGAAGCGCGCCGCGCCCTCGCGCGCGCCCTGGGTGACCGCGACGGGGTAGACGATCTTCAGGTGACTGCTCTCGGGGAACGTGTCGACCACGCGCACGCCCTTGTCGACCTGCGCGTCGGTGCCGTACACGATGCCCAGCGGCGCCTCGCCGCGGGACACGAACGCGAGCGCGGTGCGCACGTTATCGGCGCGCACCAGCCGGTCTTCCACCTCGCTCCACACGCCCAGCGACGTGAGCGCCGCGCGCGCGTAGCGGCCCACGGGCACGTACTCGGGATCGCCCGTCGCGAGCTTGCCGGTGCCGAGCGCCTGCGCGAGCGCGAAGTGCGGCGCGATCGTGAGCTTCACGTCGCTCGAAGCCGGCGCGATCAGCACCAGCCGGTTCCCGAGCAGGTCGCTGCGCGTCGCCGGATCGACGAGCGCTCGGCCCTGCACGTAGTCCATCCACTCGACGTCGGCCGACACGAACACGTCGGCGCGCGCGCCGGCTTCGATCTGGCGCGCGAGCGCGGAGCTCGCGGCGTAGGAGCACTTCACCGCCTGGCCGGTGTCTCGCGTGTAGCTCGCGGAGATCTCGTCGAGGGCGTTGGTGAGCGAGGCCGCGCCGAAGACCAGGAGCTCGGGGGCGTTCTGTGCGCGGGCGGGCAGCGCGAGCCCTGTGACCGCGAACGCAACCACGAGCGCCGCGAGCAGCGTGGGTCTCGTTATGTTCATCGGTATACGACGATACACGGCGCGCGCTTCGAAGTTCAACCGGATATCATGGAGGCCTCATGGCCAAGCGCTCGATCGACGTGCGCCTGCGGATCGACCTCGCGCCTTCGGGCTCGGTCGGACCGGGGAAGATCGCGCTGCTCGAGGCGATCGACGCGACCGGCTCGTTGTCACAAGCCGCGCGCGATCTCGGCATGAGCTATCGCCGCGCCTGGGGGCTGCTCGACGACCTGAACCACTCGCTGCGCGAGCCGGTGGCCGCGGCCAGCGCAGGCGGCGCCGGCGGCGGCGGAGCGGCGCTCACCGAGTTCGGGCGCGAGCTGGTCGCCACCTATCGCGCGGTCGAGCGCATCGCGGTGAAGGCGGCGAAGCGCCGCTTCTCCGCTTCCGCCAAACGGGAGAAGCCAGTCACTCGCGCGTTGCGCCGGCCGTTGAGCCGCCGGAACGCGAAGGGGCGATCGGCCAAGCGCGCGACGCGGCAGCGTTGACCAGCGCGAACACCTCGCGCCCGGGCGCGAGCTCGGCCGCCGACCCGGCGCCCGCACGCGCCAGGAGCAGTGCGCCCCCGACGTCGACCTCGACGAGCAGCGACGCATCGCCGTTCCCGAGCAGCGCCCGGATCTTGCCCGGCAGCACGTCCGCGACCAGCCCCCCGGGCGGGCGCTCGAGCGCGAGCCATACGTCGCGCGCCAGAAGATGCACGCGCACGCGCTCGCCCGCGCGCACCCCGGCGAGCGAGAGCGCCAGCGACCCCGCGCCGAGCTGCACGCGCACGCGTCCCGGTCCGGCTTCGCCGGTGACCCGTCCGTCGACCACCGCGCCGGTCGCCTCGGGCCCCACGATCGCGCGCAGCGCGGGCGCGCGCGACAGCTCCTCGATCCCGCCCTGGGCGGCGATACCGCCGCTCTCGAGCACCACGACGCGGTCCGCGAGCTGGACGACCTCGTCGAACTGGTGACTCACGTACACGATCGGCACGCGCAGCTCGCGGCACAGCCGGTCGAGATACGGCAGGAGCTCGGCTCGCCGCGCCAGGTCCTGGGCGGCCAGCGGCTCGTCGAGCAGAAGCAGGCGCGGCTGGGAGAGCAGGGCGCGGCCGATCGCGACCCGATGGCGCTCGCCACCCGAGAGACCGGCGGGCCGGCGGGACAGGAGCGCCTGCAAGCCCAGCAAGTCCACCACGTCGTCCATGCCGATGCGCCGCGAGTCACCCGGCGCGCGGCGCGCGCCGTAGCGCAGGTTCCCGAGCACCGAGAAGTGCGGAAACAGCCGCGCGTCCTGGAAGACGCAGCCCACGCGGCGCCGCTCGGCCGGCACGTTCACCCGCGCCGCGTCGTCGAAGAAGGCCTCTCCATCGAGCGAGATCCGCCCGGCCGCAGGAGTCAGGAGGCCCGCGATCGCGTGCACGAGCGTGGTCTTGCCACAGCCCGAGCGCCCGAACAGCGCCGTGACTCCCGGCGTCGGCGTCTCGAACGCCACGTCGAGCGCGAACTCACCGCGCAGCACGCGCGCGCGCACCGACAGCACTAGGCGCCCAGCCGCCTGCGCGCGAGCCGCGCGATCGCCTCGGCCGCGAGCAGGCCGAGCACGCCCAAGCCGAACGAGATCGCGGCCAGCCGCGCCGCCACGGCATCGCCGTCGGGCGTCTGCAGCGCGGTGTAGAGCGCGAGCGGCAAGGTGCGCGTCTCGCCCGGGATGTTCGAGACGAACGTGATCACGGCGCCGAACTCGCCCAGGCCCGCGGCGAACGCGGTCACCGCGCCTGCCAGGATCCCCGGCATCATGAGCGGCAGCGTGATGGTCGCGAAGCGATCCCACGGGCCCGCGCCCAGCGTGCGCGCCGCGTCCTCCAGCCCGCGGTCGACGTGCTCGAGCGAGATGCGGATCGCGCGCACCATGAGCGGGAAGGACATCACCGCGGTGGCGAGCGCAGCCCCGGCGCGCGTGAACACCAGCTCGATCCCGAACGCGCGCGACAGGAACCCGCCGAGCGGCCCGCGCGCGCCGAACAGCACGAGCAGGATGTAGCCGACCACCACCGGCGGCAGCACCAGCGGCAGGTGCACGAGCGCGTCGAACAGCGTGCGGCCCGGGAAGCGCCGGCGCGTGAGCAGCCACGCCACCGCGATCGCGAGCGGCAGGCTGGCTGCCACGCTGCGCAGCGCGACCGAGAGGCTCAGCCGGAGCGCCTCGAGCTCGGGTCCCGAAAGTGAAAGCCAGTTCGCTATGTCCCGCAGGATATGACGAACGCTAGCTCTGTGGCGGGACCAGCGACTTCTGCCAGCCGGGCAGCTTGCGGAAGCCGTCGTACCAGCGCGTGATCTCGGGGTAGCCCGCGAGCGGCAAGCTCGCCGCGTCCGCGAACACCAGGCCCGTGGCCACGGCGAAGTCGGCGATCGTGAGTCGGTTGCACGCGAGCCACTGCCGGCCGCGCAGGCTCTGGTTCAGCACGGCCGCCAGCGGGTGGAAGAGCTTCTCGCCGCGTGCGATCTCGGCCGGGTCGGGATCGCCCAGGCCGGCGAGCTTCTTCACCACGCGCTCGAACGCGATCGGCGTCGCGCCGGGCGACCAGTGCGCCGACTCCCAGTTGAGCCAGCGGACCACGTCGGCCTGGCCGCGCGCGTCGGACGGCCACAGCCCGCTCTCGGGCTTCTTCGCCGCGAGATACAAGAGGATCGCGTTCGACTCCCAGAGCACGAAGTCGCCGTCGACCAGTACCGGCATGCGCATGTTGGGGTTGAGCGCGGCGTACGCGGGCGCGCGCTGCTCGCCCTGGAACAGATTCACGAGCTTCTCCTCGACCGTCAGGTCCAGGTGACTCGCGAGGGCGCGCACCTTGAGCGCGCGGGGCGATGGTGGGAACACGTAGAGCTGCATCATGGAGTATCTCCTGGTGTGGGTTGATCAGGCGGCGTAGCGCGAGAGGGCGAAGTCCCAGCCCCGGTCGTAGGCGCCGCGCGGCGCGCCGGGACCGAGGGCCTCGAACCCGCGGTGCTCCAGGGTGACGCGCGTGCCTTCGCCTTCGGCGGCGAAGCGCACCTCGACGGTGGTGTCGGCGCTCCAGCTCGGCTGGCGCCAGGTGAACTCGACGCGCGCCGGCGGCTCGTAGGCCGTGACCCGTCCCACGTCGTGCTCCTCGCCGTCGCTGAAGCGCTCGAAGAAGCGGCCGCCGACGCGGCCTTCGAGAAACAGGTCCTGCGCGCGCTCGCCGCCGAACGACATGCCTTCCTTGAGCGGCCACCAGCGGCCGATGTCGGCGGTGAAGTGGCGGAAGGCCGCCGCTTGCGGGCGCTTCACGAAGATCGACTTCTGGACGATCATTCGTCCTCCTGTGACTCGGCGAAGCGCTGGAACGCGGCCAACGCGCGCTCCCAGCCCAGCGACATGGCCTCGAGATAGTCGCGCGCCTCGTCGAGCGGCGCGGAGTCCTCGGCGCGCTGGTACAGCACCTCGCGGCCCTGCGGCACCGCCTTCACCAAGCCCGCGCCCTGCAGCACGCGCAGGTGCTTGGCCACCGCGGGCCGCGACATGGGCAGGCCGCGCGACAGGTCGGTGGCGCGCACCGGCCCGCGCCCCACGCGCTCGATCAGCGCGCGCCGGGTCGGGTCGGCCAGCGCGTGCAGGGTGCGGTCGAGGCGGGCGGCCTGGGCCATCTCCGTCTTGTAACCCGATGGTTACACAAAGTCAAATCCAGAACAGTCTAGCTCGGATTAGAGCCACCCTCCGATCGGAGTACACTGAGCGCATGGCGGGCACGGTCCTGATCACCGGCGGCAACTCCGGCATCGGTCTCGAGGCGGCGCGGGCGCTGGCGCGCGACGGCTGGCGGGTCTTGATCGCGAGCCGCAACCGCGCGGCGTCGGACGCGGCGGCGCGCGACATCGGCGGCGCGGTCGAAGTGCTCGACCTCGACCTGTCCGAGTTCGGCTCGGTGCGCGCGCTCGCGCAGAGCATCGAGTCCGCCGACGTGCCGCTCGACGCGCTGGTGTGCAACGCGGGCATCCAGTTCATGAAGGGCCCCCGCCTCTCGAGCGAAGGCTTCGAGCTCACGATCGCCGCGAATCACCTGGGTCACTTCCTGCTCACCAACCTGTTGCTCGAGCGGCTGGGCAAGCGCGCGCCGACGCGCATCGTGGTGGTGGCGTCGGGCGTGCACGACCCGGCCATGAAGACCGGCCTGCCGCACCCGGCGATCGACGACTTCGAGACACTCGCGCGCACCGGCGGCCCGAAGAAGGGCGAGTTCAACGGCCTCCTGGCCTACGTGAACAGCAAGCTGTGCAACGTGTGGTTCGCCTACGAGCTGGCGCGGCGCATCGATCCGGCGCGCATCACGGTGAACGCCTGGGAGCCGGGTCTGGTGCCGGGCTCGGGACTGGCGCGCGACTACCACCCGGCGCTGCAGTTCCTGTGGCATCGGGTCGCGCCGGGGCTCGCGGCTGCGATCCACCCCTTCTATCCAGGAGTCAGCACCAAGCGCAGGTCGGGCGAGGCGCTGGCGCGCATGGTCACCGACCCGGCGCTCGCGGGAGTCACCGGGAAGTATTTCCCGTCGCACACCCGCTGGAGCGCGGCAGCGTCCTCGAAGGAGTCCTACGACGCCGAGCGCGCGCGCGCGCTGTGGGACGCGAGCGTGCGACTCACTCGCCTCTGAGTCAGCGCCGCGGCCCAGAGCGCCAGCCCGGGTCGCGGGCTCGGGCACGCGCACGTCGAGTGTGTAGCCGACCGGGTTTGCGCCCCTCTGCTGGATCCAGAGCGTGTAAGCCGCGCCCGGCAGCGAAATCCCTTCCGGTCGGTCAGGCTACGCGCGCACCGGACGCTCGGGGCATACTTCGCGGCCGTGCCCCGCCTGCGCATGACGCTCGAGTACGACGGCACCGACTTCGCGGGCTTCCAGCTCCAGCCCGACGCGCGCACCGTGCAGGGCGTGGTCGAGGCGGCGATCGCCGAGATCACGCGCGAACAGCGCCGCTTGATTCCGGCGGGGCGGACCGACGCAGGCGTGCACGCGCGCGGCCAGGTCGCGCACTTCGACTCGGACACGCGACTTTCGCCTCCCGATCTCCAGCGCAGCCTGAACGCCGTGCTGCCCCGCGACGTGGCCGTGCTCCAGCTCGCGGATGCCCGGCCCGACTTCGACGCGCGGCGCGATGCGCGCGCCAAGCTCTACGTGTACCGGATCCTGAACCGGCCCGAGCCGAGCCCGCTGCGCGCCCGCACGCACCTGCACCTGCGCGCACCGCTCGACCTGGCCGCCATGGCGGAGGCCGCGAAGTCACTTCTCGGAAGCCACGACTTCAGCGCCTTCCGGGGCGCCCCGGGCGGGGTTCCCGAAGACGAGAGCCCGCGCCGTAGCCTCGATCGGCTCGAGCTGGTCGGGCGCGGCGACGAGATCTCGATCGAGGCGGAAGGGCGGAGCTTCCTGCGCCACATGGTGCGGAACATCGCCGGAACGCTGGTCGAGGTGGGGCAGGGGCGGCGGCCCCCCAGCGAGGTCGCCGAGGTGCTGGCCTCGCGCGACCGGGCCCGCGCCGGCCCGACGGCAGCGGCCCACGGCCTCTGCCTCGAGCGCGTCTCCTACGACCCCGAGCCCGGGAGTTGACCCCGGGCAGCGGTTCAGATATCCCAATGCCCGCCTTTCCCCTTCCTTTGCGAGAGGTCCGTCTTGCCGAACCCGAAGAACCCCACCCGCAGCATCTCGGAGGCCGAGGTCTCGCGGCACTGGTTCATCGCCGACGCCAGCGACAAGGTGCTGGGCCGCTTCGCGTCGCGGGTCGCCACGATCCTGCGCGGCAAGCACAAGCCGACCTTCACGCCGCATGTCGACGGCGGCGACTTCGTGGTGGTCGTGAACGCGAACCGGGTGCGACTCACTGGCCGCAAGCTCGACAAGAAGGAATACATCCGGCACTCCGGCTACCCCGGCGGCCTGCGCACCGACAGCGCGCGCTACCTCATCGAGAGACACCCCGACCGCGTCGTGCGCGCGGCGGTGAAGGGCATGCTGCCCAAAGGCCCGCTCGGCCGGCGCATGCTCAGCAAGCTCAAGATCTATCCGGGTGCCGAGCACCCGCACGCCGCGCAGAAGCCGACGGCGCTGGAGTTCACCCGATGACCATGGTCCGACAGGCCGCGCGCTTCTACGCCACCGGCCGCCGCAAGACTTCGACGGCGCGCGTGTTCCTGCGCCTGGGCACGGGCGCGGTGCAGATCAACGGCCGCAACGCCGAGGACTACTTCCCGCGCGAGATCCTGCGCCTCCACATGCTCGAGCCGCTGCGCACGATCGACCGGGTCGGGAACTTCGACCTCTACGTGACCGTGAAGGGCGGCGGCGACAACGGCCAGGCCGGCGCCATCCGCCACGGCCTCGCGCGCGCGCTCGAGAAGTACGACTCGGCGCTGCGCCCGCAGCTGAAGAAGGCGGGCTTCCTCACGCGCGACGCGCGCGAGAAGGAGCGCAAGAAGTACGGTCAGCGCGGCGCGCGAGCGCGGTTCCAGTACTCCAAACGTTGATCACCGCGATCATCCCGGCGAGATACGCGTCGACGCGTTTCCCCGGGAAGCCGCTCTTCCCGCTGCTGGGGAAGCCCATGATCCTGCACGTCGCGGAGCGCGTGTCCGCGGCCGTGAAGGCGGGCGTGGTGACTCGCTTCCTGGTCGCGACCGACGACGACCGCATCGCCGCCGCCGTGCGCGGCGCGGGCTTCCCCGTGCGCATGACCCGGCCCGATCACCCCACGGGCACCGACCGGCTGGCCGAGGTCGCGGCGGAGCTCGACGACGAGATCGTGTGCAACATCCAGGGTGACGAGCCGCTGATCGAGGTCGAGACGATCGCGGCGCTGGTCGCGCCGCTCGTGGCCGACGCAGCTCTGTGTATGGGCACGCTCAAGACCCCGCTCGACCGGCCCGAGGACCGCTTCGATCCCAACCGCGGCAAGGTCGTGGTCGACGCGCGCGACCGCGCGCTCACCTTCACCCGCCTGCCGATCATCGCCGACGTGCCGGCGGGCCAGGGCTACTTCAACCGCGCGAAGGTCGAGGCCGAGCACGCGCGCCGGCCGCTCACGGTCTGGAGCGACATCGGCGTGTACGCGTACCGGCGCGAGTTCCTGCTGCGCTACGCAAAGCTGCCGCGCACGCCGTTCGAGCAGTCGGAGCGGCTCGAGCAGCTGCGCGCGCTCGAGTCGGGCTTCGAGATCGGCGTGCCGACCGTGGCGCACCGCGCGCTCGAGGTCGACACGCCCGAAGACGTGGCGCGCGTCGAGGCGGTGCTGCGCGGCGAGTGACTCGCGCTCAGACCTTCGGGGCGGGCGCGGGGGTCGGCTTGGGCATGGCCAGGGTCGACGCGACGGCGTTGCTGGGGCCGATCGTGATCTGCCCCTCCACCTTGGCGCCGCGCTCGATCACGATGCCCTCGGTCTTCATGTCGCCGTAGACGCGCGCGGTCTTGCGCAGGGTGATCTCGGAGCGCGCCTCGATGTCGCCGTGCACCTCGCCGTCGATCAGCACCGACTCGGCGCGGATGCGCGCGGTCACCTTGCCGCTCGTGCCGATCGTGACCGCGGCCGTGCAGTCCAGGTCACCCTCGATCGAGCCGTCGATGTGCACCGCCTTGTTGAGCTTGAGCGAGCCCGTGAACTGCGAGCTCTCGTCGAAGTAGGTGCCCACGTGCGCCGGCGCGGCCGGGCGGACGTCCATCGTGGTCGTGCCCGCCGGGAGCGCCTTCGCCATGGCCGAGCCCTTGCTCTGTCTTCCGAACATGCTGGTCGTCCTTTCCTGGGGACGGGTCGTGGTCCCGATCGACCGTTTGGAAAGGGCGCTTGAGCTGGCCCCATCGACCGGGCGAGCCCTGGACCTGTCGCGCCAGGCGCCTGTCGGCGCAAAGTCTGGGACATGAAGACCGTGCACCGGGTCTGTCCCTTCTGTGAGGCGACGTGCGGGCTCGAGATCGAGGTCGACGGCGGGCGCGTGACTCGCGTGCGCGGCGACCGGCGCGATCCGTTCTCGCGCGGCTTCGTGTGTCCCAAGGCGGTCGGGGTCAAGGATCTGTACCACGACCCCGACCGGCTGCGGCGGCCGCTGCGGCGCACGGCGAGCGGCTGGGAGGAGATCTCCTGGCAGGCGGCGTTCGACTTCGTGGGCGAGCGGCTGGCGGCGGTGCGCAAGGCGCACGGCAACGACGCCGTCGGCATGTACACCGGGAACCCGGTCGTGCACGACCTGGGCGCGCTCGCCTACCGGCCCGTGCTGGCGCAGGCGCTGGCCTCGAAGAGTCTCTTCAACTCGGCCGCGATCGACACACTGCCGAAGATCGTGCAGACGGGGCTCATGTTCGGGCGGCCGTTCCCGCTGGCGGTGCCCGTGCCCGACATCGACCGCACGCAGTATCTGCTGGTGATCGGCGCGAACCCGATGGTGTCTCACGGGAGCCTGATGACCATGCCCGACGCGCCGGCGCGCTTGCGCGGCGTGATGGAGCGCGGCGGAAAGCTGGTGGTGATCGATCCGCGCCGCAGCGAGACCGCCAAGCTGGCCAGCGAGCACCACTTCATCCGGCCCGGCGCCGACGCGGCGTTCCTGCTGGCGCTCGTGCACACCTTGTTCGAGGAGGGGCGGGTCGACCTGGGTGCCGCGGCGGGGCG
The DNA here is from genome assembly GCA_035498015.1 of Myxococcota bacterium. Taxonomy (NCBI): domain Bacteria; kingdom Pseudomonadati; phylum Myxococcota; species Myxococcota bacterium. Next base: position 8,654 of record DATKAO010000178.1, on the reverse strand, counting down.
CGTGAACGGCCTCGACGAGCTGCGCGCCGTGGCGCGCGAGCTCGCGCCCGAAGCCGTGGCGAGTCACTGCGGGATCGCCGCGCCGGTCATCCGGCGGATCGCGCGCGAGCTGGCCGCGGCCGAGTCGGCGGCCTGCTACGGGCGGCTCGGCACGTGCGTGCAGGAGTTCGGCACGCTCGCGAGCTGGGGCGTCGACCTGGTCAACATCCTCACGGGCAACCTCGACCGGCCCGGCGGCGCCATGTTCACCACGCCGGCGGCGCCGCTCGATGCGGCGCTCCCGCAGCGCCCGTTCACCATGGGGCGCTTCCGCAGCCGGGTGAGTGGCCAGCCCGAGGTCGAAGGGCTGATCCCGTCGTCGGCCATGGCCGAGGAGATGCTCACGCCGGGCCCGGGGCAGGTGCGCGCGATGATCCTGCTCATGCCCAACCCGCTGCGCAGCGCGGCGAACTCGGCCGAGCTCGAGCGCGCCTTCGCCGGGCTCGAGTTCCTGGTCGCGATCGACTTCTACCTGAACGAGACCACGCGCCACGCGCACGTGATCCTGCCCGCGCCGGCGGCGGCCGAGCAGCCGGGCTACGAGCTCGGGCTGTATCTCCTGTCGGTGCGCAACGTGGCGAAGTGGTCGGATCCGATCCGCCCGCCCGACGGCGAGACACCCGAGACCTGGCAGGTGTTCTCGGAGATCGGCGCGCGCCTGCTCGGCGTGAGTCACCTGCCGCGCCAGGCCGTCGACGACCTGATCTTCCGCCGCTACGCCGAGGGCGCCGTCGCCTCGAGCCCGCGCTGGGCGGGACTCACGGTCGACGAGGTGTGCGCGAAGGTCGACGGCGGCATCGGCCCGGCGCGCATGGTCGACCTGTTGCTGCGCGTGGGCCCCTACGGCGACGGGTTCGGCCGCAATCCCGGCGGACTCACGCTCGCCAGGCTGCGCACGCACGAGCACGGCCTCGACCTGGGCCCGCTCGAGCCGCGGCTGTCGGAAGTGATTCGCACCGAGAGCGGGAAGATCGAGCTCGCGCCGCAGCTCATGCTCGACGACCTGCCGCGCCTGCGCGCGCGCATGGCCCGCTCCCAGCCGGGTCTGGTGCTGATCGGCCGGCGCGACCTGCGCGGCAGCAACTCGTTCATGCACAACCTGCCGTCGCTGGTGAAGGGCAAGGACCGCTGCACGCTGCACGTCTCGCCCGAGGACGCCGCGCAGGCCGGCCTCGCGCACGGCGGCCGCGCGCGAGTCACGAGCCGCGTTGGCAGCGTGATCGCACCGGTCGAAGTCACCGACGACCTCATGCCCGGCGTCGTGAGTCTGCCCCACGGCTGGGGCCACGACGCGGCCGGCGCCCGCCTGCGCGTCGCCCGCAAGCACGCCGGCGTGAACACGAACCTGCTGACCGACAACCAGGCCTACGACAGCGCCAGCGGCACGGCGGTCCTGTTCGGCACGCCGGTGACGCTGGAGCCCGCGAACTCCAGCTGAGCGGCGTCGTATCCTTCGGGCCGTGGCAGACGCGATTCCCACGCCCGAGTCGATCGACGCGAGCTTCTTGACCGAGCTCTTGCAGCGAAACGGCCATCCGCGCGCGCGCGTGGCCTCGTTCACCACCGAGCGCGTGGGCACGGGCCAGATCGGGAAGTGCATCCGCTTCCGGCTCGAGCTCGCGGGCGAGGTCGACGGCGCGCCGCGCTCGCTCGTGGGCAAGTTCCCGTCCGACGATCCGCTCTCGCGCGCCACCGGCGAGGGGCTCGGGAACTATCACCGCGAGGTGATGTTCTACCAGGAGCTCGCGAAGCGCCTGCCGGTCCGCACCCCGCGCTGCTACTTCGCCGAGATCCGCGGGCGCGGAAGTGACTTCGCGATCCTGCTCGAGGACATGGCGCCGGCCCAGGCGGGGAACCAGCTCGCCGGCTGCTCGCTGCCCGTCGCGCGCGCGGCGGTGCGCGAGCTCGTGAAGCTGCACGCGCCCACCTGGCAGGACCGCTCGCTGTGCGGGCGTGACTGGATCGAGGAGCGCACGCCCGAGAAGGCCGCGGGCTGGCAGAAGATGTATCGCGACAGCCTCGCGCCGTTCTTCGCGCGCTTCGAGCCGGTGCTGGCGAGCGACGAGCGCGAGATCATCGCGCGAGTGGCCGACTCGAAGGGCCCGCCGTTCGCGTACCCCGCCGAGCCGTGGGCGCTGGTGCACATCGACTTCCGGCTCGACAACCTGCTGATCGACGAGACGGTGACTCCGCCGCGCGTGGCGGTGGTCGACTGGCAGAGCATGGTGCTCCAGTCACCGCTCTCCGACCTGGCGTACTTCCTGGGCGCGTCGCTCCTGCCCGAGGTGCGGCGCCCGGCCGAGCGCGACCTGGTGCGCGAGTACCACGACGGGCTCGTGGCGGCGGGCGTGCGCGGCTACGACTTCGCACACTGCTGGGACGACTACCGGCGCGGCGCGTTCGCGGGCTTCTCGGTCACCGTGATCGCGTCGGTGATCGTGCAGGAGACCCCGCGCGGCAACGAGATGTTCACCGCCATGGCGCGCCGTCACGCGCGGCACGCGCTCGATCTGGACGCCGCGGAGTTCCTGTGAGCCCGCTCGAGTCCGACCGGCCGCTGATCGTGTACGTCGACTTCAAGAGCCCGTACGCCTACGTCGCCGTCGCGCCGACCTTCGAGCTGGCCGAAGAGCTCGGGATCGCCATCGACTGGCGGCCGCTCACGCTCGACATCCCGTCGTTCGGCGGCTCCGCGCGGCTCGCGGCCGACGGCAAGCGGGTCGCCGAGGCGAAGCGCAGCCCTGCGCAGTGGTCGATGATCAAGTACGCGTACCTGGACGCGCGCCGCTACGGGGCGCTGCTCGGACTCACCGTGCGCGGCACGGTGAAGATCTGGGACACCACGCTTGCGGGCATGGGGCTGCTCTGGGCGAAGCGACAGAGTGACTCCCTGCTGCGCCGCTACCTTGCGCTGACTTACGACCGGTTCTGGAAGCGCGCGCTCGACGTCGAAGACGTGGCGGTCGTGGAGGGCGTGCTGCGCGAGGCCGGCGCCGACGTGACCGGCTTCCGCGCGCACGTCGCGGGCGAGGAGCGCGCGCGCTACGAGGCGTGGCAGCAGGAGATCTTCGACGCCGGTATCTTCGGCGTGCCCGGCTACGTGGTCGAGGGCGAGTACTTCTGGGGCCGGGAGCACCTGCCGCGCATCCGCTGGATCCTGGCCGGCCGCAAGGGCGCGGCGCCGGACGTGGCCTACCGGCACTTCGCATGAGCGCGCGAGTCACCGTTTGCGTCGACTTCAAGAGCCCGCACGCCTGGCTCGCGATCGCGCCCACGCGCGCCCTGGAGGCGCGGCTCGGCGAGCGCTTCGACTGGCGGCCGCGCAGCGTATTGCCGCTGCCGCGCCCCGCGCCGCTCGGCCCCCACGCCACGCGCGGCGAGCGCCACCGCGCGGTCCGCGCCGCCTACTGGGAGCGCGACCTCGCGCGCTACGCCGAGTCACAGGGCCTGCACCTGCGCGACCCGTACCGCGAGGTCGACGCCGTGCGCCCCTCGCTCGCGCTCCTGTTCCTGCGCGAGCGCGCGCCCGAGCGCGCCGGTGAGCTCGTGGCGGGTGCGTTCGAGGCGATCTGGCAGCACGACGCAGCGCAGGCACCGCTCGAGTCTCTCGGCCCCGGCTTCGAAGACTGGGCGCGCAAGGACGGCCCCGAGGCGCTGGCCGCGAACGAGGCCGAGCTCGAGGAGCTGGGCGTGTGGAACGTGCCCGCGTATCTGGTGGGCGGCGAGCTGTTCATGGGCCGCCAGCACCTGCCCATGGTGGAGTGGCTCGTGCGCGGCCGCGCCGGGCCAGCCCCGATCTGAGTTCCGAACCCCAAGGAGTCACCCATGCCGCAGATGAACGAGCTCGGCTTCTACACCCTGGCGGGACAGCCCAAGTCGCCGCGCGAGCTGCTCGACGAGGTGAAGCACGCCGAGGCGCTCGGGATCGGCGCGTGCTTCATCTCGGAGCGCTTCAACATCAAGGAGGCCGCGACGCTCTCGGGCGCGGTCGGCGCCGTGTCGAGCACGATCGGCATCGCGACCGCCGCCACGAATCACAACACGCGCCACCCCATGGTCACGGCCTCGTACGCGATGACCATGCACCGGCTCACGAACGGCCGCTTCTCGCTCGGCCTGGGCCGCGGCATCAAGCCCATGTTCCAGATGTACGGCTTGCCGCAGATCACGACCGCGCAGGTCGAGGACTTCGTCGGGCTGATGCGCCGGCTCTTCCGCGGCGAGGCGGTGATGGGTCACGACGGCCCGGCCGGGAAGTACCCGCTGCTCGCGCTCGGCCCCGACTACGCGGGCGAGATCCCGTTCACCTGGGTCGCATTCGGCCCCCACTCACTCGCGCTGGGCGGGCGGGTCATGGACGCGGTGGTGCTCCACACCTTCTTCACCGACGAGACCACGGCCCGCTGCGTGCGCGAGGTGAAGCAGGCCGCCGAGCGCGCCGGGCGCGACCCCGCGAAGGTGCGCGTGTGGTCGTGCTTCGCGACGATCGGCGATCACCTGCCCGAGCCGCTGCGGCTCAAGAAGACCGTGGGCCGCATGGCGACCTATCTCCAGGCCTACGGTGACTTGCTGGTGAAGACCAACCGCTGGGACCCCAAGGTGCTGGCGCGCTTCCGCGCCGACCCGCTGGCAGGCAAGTTCCCCGGCGCGATCGACGCGCGCGCGACGACCGAGCAGCTCGAGCAGATCGCGAAGCTGATTCCCGACGAGTGGCTCGCGCCCGCGGCGACCGGCTCTCCCGCGCGCTGCGTGGCCAAGATCCGCGAGCAGCTCGCCCTGGGCTGCGACGGCGTGATCCTGCACGGCGCGAGCCCCACGGACCTGGAGCCGATCGTGCGCGAGTACGCGAAGACGCGTCCGGTCGGGAAGTTCGATCACCTGGCGGCGAATCCGGCGCGCTGAGCGCGGGTAGGGTGCCCGCGCGATCATCGGAACACTGTCGGAATCGGCGATACTCGATCGTCCTTCGGTGGATCACTCGAGGCGAGGTCCGGACATGCTCTACGCGATCATCTGCTACGGGGCCGAGGCCAAGGTGCGCTCGCTCGACCGGAAAGCCGACGACGCGCTCATGGAGAAGCTCGGCAAGGTGCACGAGAAGCTCGTGCACGCGAAGAAGCTCGGTCCGCACTTCCGGCTCATGACCACCGGCACCGCCAAGACCGTGCGCGCGGGCGAGCCGCAGGTGTTCGATGGACCGTTCGCCGAGACCAAGGAGGCCCTGCTGGGCCTGTATCTCGTGGATTGTCCGTCGCTCGACGACGCGCTCGCGACCGCGCGCGAGCTCGAGGTGGAGCGCATTCGTGCCGGGGTGGGCGGCACGCTCGAGGTGCGGCCGCTCCTGTCCTACTTCGAGGGAACGGCCTTGTGATCGACGACGCGTGGCTCGAGTCCGCGCTGGCTGCGGCGCGTCCTCAAGCCATGGGCGCGTTGCTGCGCTACTTCCGCGACCTCGACGCCGCCGAGGAGGCCTTCCAGGAAGCCTGCCTGCGCGCGTTGCAGCGCTGGCCGCAAGAGGGCCCGCCGCGCAGTCCCGCGGCCTGGCTGATCCAGGTCGGGCGGAACGCCGAGCTCGACCAGGTGCGCCGGCGCGCGCGCAACCGCGAGTTGCCGTCCGAGGAGCTGCTGTCGAACCTGGAGGACGCCGAGGCCGCGCTGGCCGTGGGCCTCGCCGCGAGTCACTACCGCGACGACATCCTGCGACTGCTGTTCATCTGCTGCCATCCCGATCTGCCGGCGACCCAGCAGATCGCCGTCGCGCTTCGCATCGTCTGCGGTCTCTCCGTCGAGCAGATCGCGCGTGCGTTCCTGGTGAGCGAGAGCGCCATGGAGCAGCGCATCACGCGCGCCAAGCGACGGGTCGCATCGGCGGACGTGCCGTTCGAGACGCCGGGCGCCCCGGAGCGGGCGGAGCGCCTCGCGGCGGTCGCCGCCATGATCTACCTGATCTTCAACGAAGGCTATTCGGCGAACAGCGGCGAGGCGCCCCTGCGCGCGCCGTTCTGCGACGAGGCGATCCGCCTCGCGCGGCTCCTGCTGCGGCTCTTCCAGGACGAGCCCGAGATCATGGGCCTCCTCGCCCTGTTTCTCCTCCAGCATGCACGCGCCGCCGCGCGCCTCGACGCCGAGGGCGGGATCGTGTTGCTCGAAGATCAGGATCGCAGCCTCTGGAACGCCCAGCTGATCGCCGAAGGACTCGCGCTGATCGACAAGGCGGTCCGACACCGGCGCCGCGGCCCCTATCAGGTGCAGGCGGCGATTGCAGCGCTGCATGCACAAGCCGCGCGACCCGAGGACACCGATTGGGTCCAGATCGATCTGCTCTACGCGGCGCTCGAGACGTTGCAGCCGTCACCGGTCGTCACCCTCAACCGGGCCGTCGCCGTCTCCAAGGTGAGGGGTCCCGCGGCCGCGCTGGAGATGATCGAGCCCCTCGCACCGCGGCTCGGCCACTACTTCCATTTCTTCGGCGTGAAGGGCGCGTTGTTGCTGCAGCTCGGGCGCAAGGAGGAGGCGCGGGTCGCTTTCGACCAGGCCATCGCCCTCGCCAACACGGCCGCGGAAGCCGCCCACATCCGGATGCATCTCGACCGCCTGATCCAGGAGAGTGCCGCGCGCGGCGACGCCGAGGACTCGAGGCAGATCACGCACGGGAGGGAGTCATGCTGAGGAACATTGCGATCGTCGTGGTCGTCTTGCTGGCCGCGATCCTCGTCTTCGCCGCGACGAAGCCGGACACCTTCCGGGTCCAGCGCTCGACGCGCATCCACGCGCCGCCGGAGAAGATCTTCCCGCTCATCAACGACTATCACCAATGGAGTGCCTGGTCGCCCTACGAGAAGATGGATCCCACCATGAAGCGCACCTACAGCGGGGCTGCCAGCGGCCAGGGCGCCGTGTACGAGTGGGCGGGCGAAGGCGCGGCCGGTGCAGGGCGCATGGAGATCATCGAGTCCGCACCGTCTTCCAAGGTCGGCATCAAGCTCGACTTCAGCAAGCCCTTCGAGACCCACAACCTCGTCGCGTTCACGCTCCAGCCTCAGGGAGACACGACGACCGTGACGTGGGACATGCAGGGGCCTGCGCCCTTTCTCTCGAAGCTCATGCAGGTGTTCTTCAGCATGGACAGCATGGTCGGCAAGGACTTCGAGACCGGCCTCGCGGACATGAAGGCTGCTGCGGAGAAGTAGGCGATGCAGCTGCCGAAGCTCGATGACTTCTGCTCAGGCGAGGCTCTATCCCGGATCTCCGGGACCGCCTAGGCAGGTCTCTGGGAAGGCTGTCCGAGCGGCCGAGACCGTGCGGCTTGCGCCTCTGCGAGGCCATAGCCCGCGGAGACGATGTCGTCCGGATAGGCGAGGCCCGATCGGCTTCGACGACGGAGAGCGTCCCAGGAGACACTCCGCGAGGTCGTCGCCCTGCGAGATGCAGGAGCGACGCGACCGCGTAGTTTGGGAGGGCAAGACCGAACACGACTCGCGGCGCATCGAGCCAACGCGAGTCGAAGAGTCTGGCGGAGTTCGACACACTACGGCTCGAGTCGATACGCTCTGGCGATGACAGAGGTTCGGGTCAGGCCGCAAGGAACCCGGAAGGGCAGAAGCTGCCCCTGCACTGCAATGAACGCGAGACGTTGCTCGTCCTCACGGCGGGATGGGAAGCGCCGCGACGCGCCAGCACCCGTCCCGTGAGATCGATCGTGCCCTCTGTGCGTGGGCACGATCGATGCTAGGAGCAAGGGTCAGGGGCGATTCGCGAGGAGGGATCGACGTGCGATGGATCCAGCTGATCGTACCGGTCGATGTCGCGGACAACGTAAGGACGTCCCTGAGTCGGTTGCGGCTCGGCAGCCTCGTCACGGGCAATGCCGGTCTGGCGGGGCCCGGCTTCAGCCACAAGAAGTGGTACCGAGGCCTCTCCTACGTGGCCGACTCCGCATGCGTGCGGCTCGAGTTCGCCGTCGACGACGAACGTGTGGACGACGCGCTCAAGGCCGCAGCCGACGCCATCGAGAGCAGCCCAGGCGCGGAGCTGGTGGTGGTGGTCACGAAGGTCGACGACGTGGTTCGGATCCGAAGCGGTCCCTGCGGGGTCCACATGTCGTGACCGCTGCCCACGCGGGGTAGAGTCCGCTCGAACCCGAGTTGCGCCCCGCGAGGCCACGATGACGTCTGCTCCTGCTGTGAGCCCCTCGGCCGATCCCGGCGAAGAGATCCTCGACTTCACGCGCCCCGAGTTCCGGCGCGACCCCGTTCCGACCTACCACCGCCTCCGCGAGACCGCACCGATCTGCACCATCGAGCGCGGCGTGTTCCGCTTCACGGTGCTGACGCGCCACGCGGACATCGCGGCGGTGCTGCGCGACCCGCGCATGTCGGTGGATCGCTCCTTCCAGCCGAAGCCGATCGCCGACGACGGCGTCGATCCCGCGAAGCTGCATCCGCTCGCACGTGCGCTCCGGGCCCTCTCGCGCATCATGCTCTTCCGCGACCCGCCGGATCACACGCGGCTGCGCGGGCTCGTCAACAAGGCGTTCACGCCGCGCATGGTCGAGGCGCTGCGGCCTCGCATCCAGACCCTGGTGGACGAGTTGCTCGCGAAGCCCCTCACCGACG
>DATKAO010000177.1 GCA_035498015.1 Myxococcota bacterium | reverse complement strand
AAGCGGGCATGCGCACAACCTAACACGCGGCTTGGCAGGATCCGCGCGGCGATTGTCCGACGGCGGCGCGAGCCGGCGGCTACCCTCCACGTCATGCGGCTTCTCCGGATCGCCCTCGCGGGAGTCGCCGTGCTCGCCGCGGCGGGCATCGGCGCCGCCATCCTGGCGCTGCCCGGCGCGCGGCCGCGCGCTGCGGCCCTGCCCGAGATCTCCGAGGCCGAGCGGGCCGCGGTCGTGGCGCAGCTGCGGCCGCCCAAGCGCGCGCGCCCCGTGGTCGCGGTGTTCGCCGAGAACGGCGGCACGGAGACCACGGACTTCGTCGTGCCGCTCGGCGTGTTGCGGGCCTCGCACAGCGCCGACGTGCTCGCGGTCGCGCTGCGCGACGCGCCGGTCGAGCTCCACCCCGCGCTGCGCGTGCGGCCGGACCTCGACGTCGGCGCCTTCGACGCGCGCTTCGCCGACGGCGCCGACTACGTGATCGTGCCCGCGCTGCACGACGCGAAGGAGCCCGCGGCTCTAGCCTGGCTGCAGGCCCAGGCGCGCAAGGGCGCGACCATGGTCGGCATCTGCGACGGCGGCTGGGTGCTCGGCGCCGCCGGGCTGCTCGACGGCCGCGCCGCCACGAGTCACTGGCTGTGGGTGAGTCGCATGCCGAAGACCTTTCCCGGCATGACCTGGGTCACCGACCGGCGCTACGTGGTCGACCGCGGCGTCGCCACCACCACCGGCATCAGCGCGTCGATCCCGCTGTCCCTCACACTGGTCGAGGCGATCGCCGGGCCGGAGCGCGCTGCGGAGGTCGCGCGCGAGTTCGGCGTGCCCGGCTTCGGCGCCGGCCACGTGAGCCGCGACTTCGCGCTCGACCGGCCCGCGGCGCTCACCGCGTCGCGCAATCTGCTCGCGTTCTGGAGGCACGAGACGCTCGAGCTCGCGCTCGCCGACGGCGTCGACGAGGTGGCCGCGGCACTGACCGCCGACGCCTGGGAGCGCACCTACCGCGCGTCGGTGCGCACGTTCGCGCCCACGCCCGAGGTCACCTCGCGCCGCGGCCTGCGCTTCCTGGCCGACGCCACTGGCCCGGCCGGGCACCCGCTTCCCCTGCCCGCGCCCGGGAGCTCGGCCGTGGACGCCGTGCTGGCCGACATCCGCGCCCGCTACGGGCCCCCCACCGCCGACCTCGTGGCGCTGCAGCTCGAGTACGACCCGCCTGTCCATCGCCCGGTCCCTTGAGATAGTCTCAGGGGCATGGGTCGGACCAGTGACGCCCGCGAGCGGCTGATCGACGAGGCTTCGCGGCTCTTCCACGCGCGCAGCTACGAGAGCGTGGGCGTACAGGAGCTGTGCGACGCGGCCGAGGTCAACAAGGGCAGCTTCTACCACTTCTTTCCGTCGAAGGAGGACCTGGCCGCGGCGGTGATCGACGCGCAGTGGGAGGCCACCCGCGAGGAGATCTTCGAGCCGTCGCTCGCCGAAGACCTGCCGCCGCTCGCGCGCATCGAGCGCCTGTTCAAGGCGCTGTCGCGGGCCCAGCGCGGCGCGCGGCGCGAGAGCGGCCGCACCCCGGGCTGTCCGCTGGCCAACCTGGCGGGCGAGCTCTCGAACCACGAGCCCAAGCTGCGCCGCAAGCTCGCGCGCGTTTACGGCGAGATGCAGGCGCGCCTGGCCGACACGCTGCGCGACGCCGTGACTGCCGGCGAGCTGCCCGCCAAGGCCGACGTCGACGCCATGGCCGAGGCGCTGCTGGCGCTGTCCGAGGGCGCGATGCTGCTCTCCTGCGTGCACGACGACCCCAACACCGCGGGGCGGCTGGCGGTGCTGGCGCTGGCAATCACGCGCGCCCCGTAGTCACGCCCGCGCAGACAGTGTGAAGCGTTTCACAGCGTTGCGAAACCGACCAGTCAACTATTGGCATCGCAGCTCCCGGAAGGAGAAACCGATGCCCAAGTCACTCGCCATCCTGGCCCTGACCGCCTGCCTGTCGTTCCTGCCCGGCGCCGCGCGCGCCGATGTGTACATGCTGGAGATCCTGCAGCTCCGTTCCGGCGTGAGCGCCCACCACGCCAGCACCTACCTGGGCGCCCTGGAGCTGATCGCCCGCCGCCACGGCGGCGTGCGCGTCTCGCACCCCGACGCCCCCAGCGTCTCCGACAACGGGGAGCCGCGAGTCGTCGCGCTGTGGCGCTTCCGCAAGCCGGCCGACATGGACGCGCTGCTGGCCGACCCGAACTACGCCACCATCTCGCGCCTGCGCACGGAGACCTTCGAGGCCCTCACCCCCTCGGACCTCGAGCTGATCGCGCGCGCAGGCTACACGGCCGCTTCGCGCTAGACCCGCTAGACTCGGCTCACCCCTGGCGATCGGTCCCGTAGAAGTGGGGTGAGCCTTGTCTACGGCGGTGGTCGCCGAGAAGCCGTCCGTCGCGCGCGACATCGCGCGCGTGCTCGGCGCCGACGCGCGCGGCGACGGGCTGCTGCGCGGGGCCGGCTGGGTGGTGACCTGGGCGATCGGCCACCTGGCCGCGCTCGGCGAGCCGCACGAGATCCGCCCCGAGTGGCGCGCCTGGCGGCAGACGCTCCTGCCCATGATTCCCGAGCGCTGGCCGCTCGTGGTGTACGAGAAGACGCGCGCGCAGTTCGAGGTGGTCAAACGCGTGCTGCTCGACCCCGCGGTCGAGCGGGTGATCTGCGCGACCGACGCCGGGCGCGAGGGCGAGCTGATCTTCCGCTACATCTACGAGGCGGCGGGCGCGGTCAAGCCGGTCGAGAGGCTCTGGATCTCGTCACTCACTCCCGACGCCATCCGCGCCGGCTTCGAGAGACTCCGGCCGCAGCGCGAGGTCGACGGCCTGGCCGACGCGGCGCGCGGTCGCAGCCGCGCCGACTGGCTGGTGGGCATGAACCTGTCGCGCGCCTACACGCTGGCGCGCCGCTCGGCGTCGCGCGGCGAGCTCCTGTCGGTGGGCCGCGTGCAGACGCCGACGCTGGCGATCCTGGTCGAGCGCGAGCTCGCCATCCGGCGTTTCGTGCCCGAGGACTACTGCGAGGTGGCCGCCGACTTCCGCGCGCCGTCGGCCGCGACCGACGCCACGCCGCTCCGCGGCACCTGGTTCCGGCCCTCGCCGCCCGGCGCCGACGCCGAGACACTCGAGAAGGCGCGCCGGCTGCCGGGCGACGGCGCCGAGGCGGAGCAGATCGCCGCGCGCGTGCGCGGCGGGCGCGCGCGCATCGAGTCGGTCGAGGCCCAGACCCGCCGGCTCTCTCCGCCGCTGCTCTACGACCTGACGGAGCTGCAGCGCCACGCCAACCGGCGTTTCGGCTGGAGCGCGGCCAAGACGCTCGAGCTCGCGCAGAGTCTGTACGAGTCCAAGAAGCTGCTCTCCTACCCGCGCACCGACGCGCGCCACCTGTCGCGCACGGTGGCCGCGACCCTGCCGCGCGTGGTGCGCGCGATCCGCGCGCCCTACGAGTCACTCCTGGCCGAGGGCACGGGCGAGCGGCCGCTGGGCGCGCGCTTCGTCGACGACGCCAAGGTCAGCGACCACCACGCGCTCATCCCCACCGGCGCCTCGCCCGAGAACGCCCGGCTCTCGCCCGACGAGGCGGCGCTGTTCGACCTGGTGTGCCGGCGCCTGCTCGCCGCCTGGCACGAGGACCACGTGTACGCCTCGACCTCGGTCGTGACCGCGGTGGAGAGTGACTCACAGGGCCCCCAGGTCGACCGCTTCGCGAGCCGCGGCAGCGCCGTGCTGCGCATCGGCTGGCGCGTGCTCGAGCCCGACCCCGCGCCGCCCGAGGTCGAGCTGCCGCCCGGGCTCGCGCCGGGGCAGCCGCAGCGCGTCGACGAGGTGCGCGTCGAGCGCAAACGCACGCGCCCGCCGCGGCGGCTCAGCGAGGCCACGCTGCTCACCGCCATGGAGACCGCGGGCCGCGAGCTCGAGGACCGCGAGCTGGCGGAAGCCATGCGCGAGACGGGGCTGGGCACGCCGGCCACGCGCGCGTCGATCATCGAGACCCTGCTGGCGCGCAAGTACGCCGAGCGCGACGGCAAGACGCTGCGCGCGACCGACAAGGGCATCGAGCTGTGCGAGATCGTCCACCCCGACGTGAAGAGCGCCGCCATGACCGGCAACTGGGAGGCGCGGCTGGCGCGCATCGAGCGCGGCGGCGACTCACTCGACGCGTTCGTGCGCGACATCGAGCGCTACGTGGTCGAGGTCGTGAAGCGCGTGCGCACCGAGAAGCCGGCGCCGCCGAAGGCGTTGCCGCCGCAGCTCGAGCTCGAGTGGGGTCCGCGCCCGGACCCGACGCCCACGCCGCCCGACGACCTGCTCGCCCTGCTCCAGCTCCGCTTCGGCCACCCGAGCTTCCGGCCCTTCCAGGAAGCCGTGTGCCGCGCCGTGACTTCGGGCGAGGACGCGCTGCTCGTCATGCCCACGGGCGCGGGCAAGTCGCTCTGTTACCAGCTGCCGGGCCTGGCGCGCGGCGGCACCACGCTCGTGATCTCGCCGCTGATCGCGCTCATGGACGACCAGGTCGGGCAGCTGCAGGCCCGCGGGCTGCGCGCCGAACGCATCCACTCCGGGCGCGCGCGCGCCGAGTCGCAGGCCGTGCTGCGCGCCTATCTCGACGGCCGGCTCGACTTCCTGTTCATCGCGCCCGAGCGCCTGGCGGTGCCGGGCTTCCCCGAGAAGCTCGCCACGCGCAAGCCGGCGCTCGTGGCCGTCGACGAGGCGCACTGCATCTCGCACTGGGGCCACGACTTCCGGCCCGAGTACCGCATGCTGCGCGAGAGACTTCCGCAGCTCCGTCCCGCGCCGGTGATCGCACTGACCGCGACCGCCACGCCGCTGGTCCAGCGCGACATCGTGGCGCAGCTCGGCATCGACAAGGCCGGCCGCTACATCCACGGCTTCCGCCGCACGAACCTGGCGATCGAGCTGTGCGAGGCGCCGCCTTCGGCACGTGACTCGGCGACCGAGAAGCTGCTGCGCGCGCCCGAGCGCCGGCCGGCGATCGTGTACGCGCCCACGCGCAAGAAGGCCGAGGCGCTGGCGCACCGGCTGGCCCGGCACTTCTCCGCCGCCGCGTACCACGCGGGCATGCCCGCGCGCGAGCGCGACGAGACACAAGCCGCGTTCCTGGCGGGACGGCTCGACGCGATCGTGGCCACCATCGCCTTCGGCATGGGCATCGACAAGCCCGACGTGCGCACCGTGGTGCACACGGCGCTGCCGTCGAGCATCGAGAGCTACTACCAGGAGATCGGGCGCGCGGGCCGCGACGGCCAGGCCTCGCGCGCCGTGCTGTTCCACGGCTTCGTCGACCTGCGCACGCACGAGCACTTCCTGGCGCGCGACTATCCGGAGGCCGACGTGCTGGAGCGCGTGTTCCGCGTGCTCTCGCCGCGCTTCGAGACCCGCGCCGAGCTGCAGCGCGAGCTGCGCATGGACCCCGACTCACTCGAGAAGGCGCTGGAGAAGCTGTGGATCCACGGCGGCGCGCAGCTCGACCCCGAGGAGCGCGCGGCGCGCGGCCGCGACGGCTGGCGCGAGCCCTACGCGGCCCAGGTGCGGCACAAGCGCGGCCAGCTCGACGAGATGCGGCGCTTCTCCGAGAGCCGCGGCTGCCGCATGGTCCACCTGGTGAGACACTTCGGCGACGAGGACGACGCCGGCGCGGCCTGCGGCCTGTGCGACATCTGCGACCCGGGCGCGGCGCGCGCGCTCGCAATGGCCGGGCCCGACGCCGACCAAGCCGCGCAGCTCGCGCGCATCGCGGAGCGCCTGCGCGAGCGCAACGGCCAGTCCGCGGGCAAGCTGCACCGCGAGCTGTTCGGCGACTCACTCGAGCGCAAGGCCTTCGAGGCGCTGGTCGCGGGGCTGGTGCGCGCGGGGCTCGCGGTCGAGGAGTCGGACTCGTTCGACAAGGACGGCGAGACCATCTCGTTCGCGCGCGTGCGGCTCACCCGTGCCGGTCTGGCCGCGGGCGAGACCGAGCTCGCGGCCGTGCGCATCGCGCGCGCCGCCGAGCCCGAGCGCGCCGCGCGGCGCAAGAAGAAGCCGGGCCGCGGCCGGGCGCGCGCGCAGCCGGCCCCGGCTTCACCGGCCGCGAGCGGCGCGCTGGTCGCGGCGCTGCAGCGCTGGCGCATGGCCGAGGCCAAGCGCCGCCGCGTGCCCGCGTTCCGCATCCTCACCAACGCCGCGCTCGAAGGCATCGCCGCCAGCCGCCCGCGCGACGAGCGCGAGCTCCTGGCCGTGAAGGGCATCGGGCCGGCGCTCGCGGCGAAGCACGGCGCGGCGCTGCTCGAGCTCTGCGCGAGTCAGTTCGGCTCGGCCTGATTCGGGATCGACGCGCCCGCGTCGGCGGCGGCCTCGTCGGCCTTCACGGCCGCCGCGATCGCGTCCATGTTCTTGTCGACCCAGGTGATCGCGTCGTGACTCCACTTGGAGTCGGCCTCGCTGAAGCGGGTGAGCTCCGCGAAGGCGATGTGCGGCGGCTCCTGCTCGATCAGCCGCGCGTAGAGCGCGAGCGCGGTCGCGGAGCGCCGGTGTCCGTAGGTGCAGTGCACCAGCACCCGCTGGCCGGCCTTGTGCGCGCGATCGATCTCGGTGACCGCGGCCGCGAGGTTCTCGATCACGCGCTCGCGCGGGTGCTGCACGGGCAGGTGCAGATAGCGGATGCCCAGCCGCTGGGCGGCTCGGGCCTCCGCGTCCTGCAGCGGGTCGGGCGCGGCGTCGGTCAGGTCGAGCACCAGGTCGATCTTCTGCGCGCGCAGAACCTGCTCGACGTCCGAGGCGGGGATCTGCGCGCTGCGGAACAGCCAGCCCTTGCGCGCCTCGGTCCAGCGGTCGGGCGTCCGGTAGATGCCGGGCAGGTGCGAGCTCGCCGCAGCCACCAGACCCACGAGCACCAGGGCCGCGAGGGCGATCCGCAGGACCGGGTGACCGGCGAGGGGCATGCGCATGAGGGGAAGGTAGGCCGCAGCTAGAAATCGCGCTCCAGGACCGTCTTCCGGCCGTCCGCGCCCGCGCGCCGGATTGCCTCGTCGCACAGCCGGCGCAGCCGGTCCGAGAGCACTTCGGCCACGGCGTCGGCGGTGTTCATGCCGGAGCGGGCGCGCACGTAGGCCTTGAGCTTGGAGACCACCACCAGGATGTCCTGGGGCGGCTCGGGCGCGCGCACGGCCGCAGCCGGGCGCACCAGGATGCGCGCGGGCTCGGACCGGGGAACGGGCTTGGGGGCCGCTGCCGGGGCCGCCGGCGCGCGCGGCGCGGTTTCCTCGGCCTGCTCCCGGGCCCAGGCCTCTCGCGTCGGCGAGCGCCGCTCCTCCGCCCAGGCCTCGCGGTGGTTCATGGTCGGGAGATGCGCATCCCAGCACGACGTGCTGCAGAACACGAGCCCCGTGCGCTTGCGGTTGCAGGTCGAGACGCTGCAGACCCAGTGGGTCGCCTGGAAGCCGATCTCCTTCTTGCAGCTGCTGCAGCGGCGCCAGAAGCCCGTATCCGCGCTCATCGCACTCCTCCCGAGGCCGCGATCGTAGCCTGCCACTCGCGACTTACCGCGCCCGTTGCGTACGGGTGAGGAAATCAAGCGCCACGCGCGCATTTCCGATACCGCACCCGACATGATCGGCGTCACGTTGGGCAGCTACGAGATCACCGAGAAGATCGGATCCGGCGGAGTCGGAGACGTCTACAAGGCGGTCGACCACCTGCTGGGGCGCAACGTGGCGCTGAAGTTCCTGCGCCCGGGGCTCGCGGACTGCGCCGAGGTGGTGCAGCGCTTCCATGCGGAGGCGCGCACGCTGGCGCAGCTCATCCACCCGAACATCGCGGTGCTCTACTGCATGATGCGCGAGGAGGAGTCACTCGCGATGGTCATGGAGTACGTCGAGGGCCGCACCTTCGGCCAGCTGCTCGACGGCGGCGCCCTGCCGCCCGAGCGCGCGCTGCCGCTCTTGCTGCAGGCGCTGGAGGGCATCGGTCACGCGCACGCGGCCGGGGTCATCCACCGCGACATCAAGCCCTCGAACCTGATGCTGGGCGGCAGCGGCTGCGTGAAGGTGATGGACTTCGGCGTGGCGCGCTGTCTGGGCACCGTGCGCCAGACCCGCGACGGCCACATGATCGGCACCGCGCAGTACATGTCGCCCGAGCAGGTGCGCGGGCTGGAGAGCGACGCGCGCTCCGACGTGTACGCGATCGGCGTGCTGGCCTACGAGATGCTGACCGGGGTGGTGCCGTTCGACTCCGAGAGTGAGTACGAGCTGTGCCGCGCGCAGGTCGAGAAGCCGCCGCGCCCGCCGCGCGAGCTCGTGCCCGCGCTCTCGGCCGAGCTCGAGGCGGTGATCCTGCGCGCGCTGCAGAAGGAGCCCGCCGAGCGCTTCCCCAGCGTGTACGCGCTGCGCGACGCGCTGCAGACCGCGCTGCCGCTCGGCGAGGGCGACGCGCGCGCGCCGGACCCAAGCGCGCTGGACACGCGCTTCCTGGCGACACCGATGCGTGTAGAGCTCGCCGCGCCCCCGCCCGAGCCCGAGACGCGCACCGGCCCCGCGCGCGGCGCGTGGCGCCGCCGCCTGGGTCTCGCGCTGCCGCTGGGCGCGCTCGCCGCCGCGGCGCTGCTGATGGGCGCGAAGGTGGTGCGCAGCGTTCCGGCGCCGCCCGCGCCGGTGGCACGAGCGCCGGTGGCCGTGGCGGCGGCGGCCGCGCCTGTCGCGACGCCGCCGACGCCTCCGCCCAAGCCGGTCACTCACACGGCGGCGCGCGCGCACCGCGTGGCGCACGCGAGCAAGCCAGAGCTACGATCGTCCCCTCCGGTGTCGCACGAGGCGGTCTCCGAGACGCCGAAGCCGACGGGGGGAAACGGTTGGGTGATTCGCCGAGAATAGGCGCGCTGGCTGCCGCGTGGCTGTGCACGGCCGCATGTCTCTCGTGCCAGTACATGCCGCCCCAGCTCGAGCGCCCGTTCCGCTCGCCCGGCGTGCGGCTGGTGGACTTCCCCGAGAAGGTCGGCGTGGAGTTCAACTGCGCCAGCCAGAAGCTGCCCTGGTTCAAGCTCGAGACACTCGAGGTCTGGCCCAAGCGCCTGGAGCCGGGCAAGGAGCTGGGTCACCGGCTCACGTACGTGCTGTGCACGGACGGCCCCACCGACGTCGTGACCGGCAAGCTCGACACCAAGATCCTGTTCCGCGGCCAGCCGATCCTGAAGGAGAGCGACGCCAGCTACGACCTGCGCCCGGGCCGCTGGGTGATCGACGTGTTCGTGACCGTGCCGCCCAGCGCCTCCGACGGCCTGTACGCGCTGGAGATCGACTTCAAGAGCGCGAACGTGAAGTTCGACCGCTCGGAGACGTTCGCGGTCGAGGCGCCGAAGAAGTGACTCGCTGAGTCAGCTTGCAGAAGCCGCCCGGTCGTGCCCGTTGCCCAGGGTCACGGGCCTGGTGTGTGCCAGCTCCTGCAGCTCGCGGAACGCGGCCTCGATCGCGCCCACGAACTCGCGCAGGTCCGGCATCAGGTCGTAGTCGCCGCTGAAGCCCCAGCACAGGCGGCCGTTGTAGCTCATGAGGGCGATGCCCAGGCCGAGCCGGTCGGTGAGCGGCACGTGCGGGTAGCACTCGGTCATCTCGGCGCCGAGCATGTACATGGGCGCCTGCGGGCCGGGGACGTTCGTGACCACCAGGTTGAAGGGCAGGAGCCGCGCGATGTTGCGCGCGCCCAGCGCGAGCAGCGTCGAGGGCGTGTACTCCGCCGCCTGGGTCAGGACCTCGGCGCCGACGGCGCTGTTCGAGACCTTGAGCCGGGTGGTCTTGTCGATGATGCGCGCGAGCTGTGCGCGCGGGTCGGGCTCGTCGATCGGCAGGGGCACGATCCAGGCCGACACGCGGTTGCCGAGCGCCCCGCGCTGGTCCTCGGAGCGCACGCTCACGGGCGCCATCACACGGAAGTCGAGCCGGTCGGGATTCACATGTCTCGTGCGCAGGAACGAGCGCACCGCACCCGTCACGACCGTGAGCACGAGGTCGTTGAGTGACCCGCCCAGCGCCTTGCGCATCTGCTTCAGCTCGCCCAGGTCCAGCGTCAGCCAGTCGAAGCGCCGGTGCGGGCCGATCTCGCGGTTGATCGGCGTCTCCGACGGAAGGCGCAGGCTGCCGCCCAGCGCCTCCGAGAGCGCGCGCACGCGCGTCATGAGATCGAACCGCACGTCCTGCGCCGCGCGCACCAGGCTGGCCGCGCCGCGCAGCACTTCGACGGGCAGCCAGGCACGGCGCATGAACTCGTGGCGCATGAGCTCGAACCCCGACGGCGCCGGCCGCGGAACCCAGCTCGGCTCCTCGGGCAGCGACGTGTCGGGGTCGGGCGACATCAACACGCGCATGATGTCGACGCCGGACACGCCGTCGATCATGCAGTGGTGCGTCTTCGAGATGATCGCGAAGCGGTCGTCCTCGAGCCCCTCGACCACCCACATCTCCCACAGCGGGCGGTCGCGGTCGAGGTGCTGCTGCATCACGCGCGCGGACAGGCGCTTGAGCTGCTCGTCGTTGCCCGGCCGCGGCAGCGCGGTGTGGCGCAGGTGGTAGTCGAGGTTGAAGTTCTCATCGTCGACCCAGACGGGGTGACTCTCGAACGGGATCCACGCGAGCTTCTGGCGGTAGCGCGGAATGCGGTGCAGGAGCGCCGCCACGAGCTTGCGAATGCGCGCGGCGTCGACGCCGCCGCCTTCCGTGCGCAGCGGGCCGGTCTTGAAGACCTGCGTCGCAGCCACGTGCATGTAGGCGTTCGGCTTCTCGAGCAGCAGGAACGAGTTGTCGAGCGCGGTCAATCGGTCGTACGCGTAGCGCGCCATCGGGGGGTCCTTCGCGCTTGTGTCGGAATTCGGGTTACTCGCCTCGAGCGCGCCTGTCAATTGCGAAAACAGAGCGTGGGTCGGGTGCCCACGCGATCAGGCGTTCGGTGGCGCGCCTTCGAGCCGCTCCAGCAGGAGCCGCGCGGCGCGCATGGCGTAGCGGCCGAAGCCCATCGGGCGCAGGATGGCGAGCGCGCGGCGGGCGTGGCTCTCCATGGCGGACACGTCGCCGCGTTCGTGCGCGAGCTCGGCCAGCCCCAGGTGCGCGCGCCCCTCGAGCGAGCGCGCGCCGATCTCGATGCCGCGCGCGAGCGTCTCGGTGAAGGCGCGCTCGGCGTCGGCGTGATCGTCCGGGCCGCCGGCCAGGGCCACCAGGCCCGTCATGAGCGTCGCCCGGGCCTCGCGCAGCCGCCCGCCCGAGAGTTCCACGCGGGTCTGGGCAATGCGCCGCGCGCGCCGCAGCTCGCCCACCTCGACCAGGGCCTCGACGATGTTCTCGGAGTTGATGCCGAGGTCCCCCGCCGCGAACAGGCCGCGCTCGAGCCGATCGAGCTCGGCCTGGCTGGCGTTGTGGTCGCCGCGGTCGGCGCGCGCGAGCAGGAGCGACGCGGCGGAGCCGCGCACCGCGGCCAGGTTCTGGATCTGCTCGGCGACGGGCAGTGCGAGCCCGGCCCAGTACTCGGCCTTGGCCGAGTCACCGCGCATGACCCCGATCGACGACAGCACCGACGCCGCCGCGCAGTACATGGTGCGGTTGTTGGCCTGCTGCGCGCGCGCAAAGACGTCGAGCGCGTCGGCCTCGGCCTCGTCGATGCCGTCGGACTCGAGGATCACGCGGTTGCGGAAGTAGCGCGTGCCGAGATAGATCTCGCTGTTGCGCTCCTCGTGGCCGGCCTCGATCAGTGACTGCAGCACGGACTCCACCTGGTCGCGCGCCTCCTGGAAGCGCGCGTCGAGCAGGTAGCCCCAGACCAGGCCGCGCGAGATCTTGGGCAGCTGCGCCAGGAGCCCGGCCCGGCGCGCGATCGCGACGCCGCGCTCGGCCAGCTCGAGCCCCTCGGCAAAGCGCTCCCGCCCGCTGTTCAGCACCACGATGCCGTGGTTCACGAGCAGCTGGGCGAGTGACTCGTCGTCGCCGAGCTCCTCGGCCAGGCCGATGCCGCGCTGGGTCGCCGTCTCGTCGCGCTCGGAGCCGGAGTCGCCGTAGATCACCGCCGCGACGCTGATGCCGACGGCGGCGCGCAGGGCGAGTCGCTTGGCGTCGCCGCTGCTCTCGCGCCGCTCGCCGAGCGTGATCTCGGCGAGCTGCCAGGCTTCGCGGAACAGCCGGATGGCGTCGCCGTACGACGGCACGGCGAGGGCCTCCTTCGCCGCGTCGAGCAGCGCCTGGATGCCGCGCGAGCGGTCGTCGCCGCGCGCCCAGTGGTGCGCGGCCAGGGCGCGCAGGCGCCGCACGTCGCCGCCCGGGGGCACCGAGCCACCCTCGGCCGCGAACAGCCCCGCGGCGCGGTCGTGGAGCTGCCGGCGCTCGCGCATGAGCAGCCCCTCGTACGCGACTTCCTGGGTGAGACTCTCGCCGAAGCGCAGCTCGCCGAGCTCCATCGAGCCGTTGCGGTGCAGGATGCCGCGCTTCTCGAGCTCGTAGAGCTCGGCCAGCACGTCGATCGGCTCGCCCTCGAGCAGCCGCTCGACGTGCGTGCGCGCGAACTGGCGGCCGAGCACCGCGGCCACCTGCGCCACGCGCTTGGCGGCCGGGGTCAGCCGGTCGATGCGCGCTCCCAGGAGCTCGCCGATCGTGTCGGGAATGCGGATCTCGTCGGCGCTGCGCGTGGCGCGCACGGTGCCGTCGCGCAGCGCGAGCGTGCCGTCCTCGACCAGCGCCCGGGTCAGCTCCTCGAGATAGAACGGGTTGCCGTCGGCCTTGCGCAGGATGCGCCGCTCGACCTCGGGCGGGACCGCGCCGCCCGCGCGCGCGGACACGATCAGCGCCGCCTCGCCGTCGGTGAGCGGCCGCAGCCGGAGCTGCGTGATCGCCGCATGTGACTGCCAGCTGGCGCGGAAGTCGTTCCGGTGAGTCACCAGGAACATCACCCGCTTGATGTGCGCCTGCGAGAGCGACAGCTCGAGCATCTCGCGCGAGGCGTCGTCGATCCAGTGCAGGTCCTCGATCAGGATCACCACCGGCACGCGCTCGGCCTTGCGCCCGATCAGCCGGCCCACGGCCTCGAAGCTGCCCACGCGCACCGCGTCGTCGCTGGGCCGCTCGCCCTCGGGAGTGAGTCCCAGCATCCAGCACACGTAGGCGTAGCCGGGATCGAGTGCGCCGGATTCGTCGGTGAAGCCGGTCGCGATCTTCCGGATCTTGGTGGCCGCGTCGTCGGCCGGGTCGATCTCGAACCAGCGCCGGAACATCTGCAGCCAGGGCGAGTACGGCACCGAGCGCGTCAGGGACGAGCAGCGCGCCTCGAGCAGCTCCACGTCGCGGCCCTTGAGCCGCTTGCGGAGCTCGTGCACCAGGCGCGACTTGCCCATGCCGGCGTCGCCCACGACCGACACGATCTGCGCCAGGCCCCCGTCCAGCCGCTCGAAGCAGGAGATCACCTGGCCCAGCTCGGCGTCGCGGCCGACCAGCGGCGTGAGCTCACCGCGCTCGGTCATGGCGAAGCTCTGCGACTTCTCGGCCATGCCCTCGACTTCGTGGGCGGCGATCGGCTCGCTCTTGCCCTTCACCTCGAACGGTCCGACCGCGCGCGTCTTGAAGCGGCCGCGCAGCAGCGCGTGAGTCGCGTCGGAGACCAGGATCGTGCCGGGCGTGGCGAGTGACTGGAGGCGCGCGGCGAGGTTGGTCGTGTCTCCCGTCGCGGTGTAGTCCATCTTGAGCTCGTTGCCGACCGTGCCGGCGACCACGACGCCGGTGTGGATGCCGATGCGCGCGCGCAGGGCGACGCCGCCCTCGGCGAGCAGCCGTTCCGACAGCGTGAGCAGCTCGCGCTGGATCGCGAGCCCGGCCAGCACCGCGCGCTCGGGCGCGTCCTCGTGCGCGATCGGCGCGCCGAACAGCGCCATCATGCCGTCGCCCGCGAGCTGGTTGACGATGCCCTCGAAGCGGTAGATCTCGCCCAGCACGAGCTCGAGATACTGGTCGAGCAGCTCGCGGTACTCCTCGGGGTCGAGCCGTTCGGCGATCGCGGTCGAGCCGACCAGGTCGCAGAAGAACACCGTCGCCCGCTTGCGCTCACCGGCGACCGCGCCGGCCGCGGCGGCGCGCACGCGCTCGCTCGCGGTCTCGGGCAGCACGCGCGACAGGACCGGCCGCGGCGCCTCGCGCGCAGGCGACGCCGGGGCCGGCGGCGGGGTCATGGAGATCAGGGTCACTTGCGGCTCCGCGCCGGCGGCCGGCGCCACCTCGCGGCCGCAGTCGGGGCAGAAGCGCCAGCCCGCCTCGACCGGCGCGCCGCAATGCGCGCACGAGACCTGCGCGGGCGCTCCGCACTGGACGCAGAACTTCCTGCCTGCCAGGAGCTCTGCACTGCATTGCGAGCACCGCATCTGGACACCTTCGGCCGGTCGCCGCCCACCCGTCAAGCGGCGTCGCGAGATACGATGTCCGGCGATGCGATTGGTTACTTGGAACGTGAACTCGATCCGCCAGCGGCACGACCGGCTGCTGGCGCTGCTGGCGCGCCACTCACCCGACGTGGTCTGCCTGCAGGAGACCAAGGTCGTGGACGCGGATTTCCCGGCCCTGGCGCTGCGTGCCGCGGGCTACGAGTCGGTGACGGCCGGCCAGAAGGGCTACAACGGCGTGGCGATCCTGGCGCGCACGGCCGTCCGCGACGTGCGCGCGGGTCTGCGCGACGGCGGCGACGACAGCCAGGCCCGGCTCCTGGCCGCGACGGTCGACGGTGTGCGCGTCATCACCGCCTACGTGCCGAACGGGCAGAAGGTCGGCTCCGAGAAGTACGCGTTCAAGCTCGAGTGGTACGAGCGGCTGCGGAAGTATCTGGAGCGCGAGTGCGACCCGAGCGCGCCGCTCGTGCTGGCCGGTGACTTCAACGTCGCGCCCGCCGACCTCGACGTGCACGACCCGGCGCTCTGGGTCGGCCAGATCATGTGCAGCGAGCTCGAGCGCGCCGCACTCGCCCGGCTCCGTGAGTGGGGCCTGATCGACTCGTTCCGCGAGAAGTACCCGAAGCTCCAGGCGTTCACCTGGTGGGACTACCGGCTGCTCGGGTTCCCGAAGAACCGCGGCCTGCGCATCGACCACCTGCTCCTGACCCCCGCGCTGTACGCGCGGCTGGCCGACGTGGCGATCGACCGCGAGGAGCGCAAGGGCAAGGGCGCATCGGACCACGCGCCGGTGCTGGCGACGTTCGCGTGAGACGCGTCCTCGCCGGGGCGCTCGCGCTGCTCGCCGCCGGCGCCTGCTCGCGGGCGCGCGCGCCGATCACGGACTGCGCGCCGTCCAAGGACGCGCACCCGATCTGTGGCTTCCACAACCCCGAGGACCTGGCGCTGCTGCCGGCGGCGCACGTGCTGGTGGTGAGTGAGATGGGCGTGCCGGACGGCCCGCATCCGGGGTCGCTCTCGTTCCTGGCGCTCGAGAGTGAGTCGCGTTCGCCCGCCTACCCGCTGCCCGGAGTGCCCGACGCGCCGCCGCGCGCCGGCTGGGGCGACCCGGCCTGCCCCGGGGCGCCGGGGGACAAGCTCAGCCCCCACGGCCTCGACCTGGCCCGGCGGCCCGACGGCGCGCTCGAGCTCCTGGTGGTGAACCACGGCGGGCGCGAGTCCGTCGAGCTGTTCGAAGTGAGCGACTCACCCAAGGCGCCCGCCCTCGCCTGGCGCGGCTGCGTGCTCGCCCCGGACGACGCGCTGCTGAACGACGTGGCTGCCCTGCCCGACGGCGGCTTCGTCACGACTCACTTCGCGTCGCGCGCGCACCCGCTGCGCTCGGTGCTCTGGGGGCTCTTGCGCGGCTCGACGGGCGCGGTGCTGGAATGGCATCCGGGCGCGGCCATGCGCGCGATCCCGGGCACCGAGGCGCCCGCCCCCAACGGCATCGCGGTCTCGCCCGACGGCGAGACCCTGTTCGTCGACGAGTATCTCGCCGACGAGCTGCGCGAGTTCGAGCGCCGCACCGGCCGGCTCCTGGCCAAGCTCCAGATCGCCAGCCCCGACAACGTGAACTGGGCGCCCGGCGGCAAGCTGCTGGTCGCGTCGCACAACGCGCCGCTGAACGAGATCATGGCCTGCGGCGGCCTCGAGCACGGCCAGTGCCCGTTCCACTTCTCGATCGTGCTGCTCGATCCGCGCGACATGAAGGACTACGCGCTGTACGAGAACGTCGGCCCGCCGATGGGCGGCGGCACCTCGGCGCTGCTGGTCGACGACCAGCTCTACGTCGGCTCCTTCGCCGGCGACCGGGTCCTGCGAGTCGCTCTGCAGAGCTGGGCGATGAAGCTAGTCGCCAGCCCGTAGCGGCGCGGGCTTGCCGAACAGCCAGCCCTGCCCGAACTGGATGCCGAGCTCGCCCAGCATGCGCAGCTCCTCGAGTGTGTCGAGACCCTCGCCGATGATGCGCGCGTTCATGTCGCTGGCAATGGTCTGGAAGGCGCGCAGCATGTTCTGGCGCGCGGAGTCCTGGTCGATGCCGTGCACGAAGGCGCGGTCGACCTTGATGAACTCGGGAGTCAGCTCGAGCACCGCCTCGAGGCTCGCGTAGCCCGCGCCGGTGTCGTCGAGCGCGAACTGGAAGCCGAGCTTGCCGTAGTCGTCGCGCGCCTCGCGGAAGATGGCGTAGTTGTCGATCGACTCCTGCTCCGAGATCTCGAACACCACGTCGTTGGGAGCGAGTCCGCAGCGGTCGAGCGTGCGGGTCAGCGCGTCGGGCTGGAAGTTCGGGTCGTGGATCGCCGTGGGGCGGATGTTCATGAACAGCTTCGCGCCCTGCGGGAAGCCGGCCGCGCCCTCGACCGCGGCGCGCCGGCACTGGCAGTCGAGCTCGAACAGCAGGTTCTCGGCCGCCGCCACGGGAAACAGCTCGGCCGGCGACGCCAGCTCGGTGCCCTCGACGCCGCGCACCAGCGCCTCGTAGCCGTACACGGTCAGTGACTTGGCGTCGACCACCGGCTCGTAGACCGAGTGCAGCTTGCCCTGCAAGAGCAGGTCCAGGAAGTCGCGCCGGCGGCCGCGCTGGGCGATGCGCGCGTTGAGCTCGGCGTCGGCGCGCGCGCGGTCCAGCGCCTCGCGCACCTGGGTGAGCGCCGCGAGCAGCGGATTGCGCAGCGTGTAGGCGCAGCCGATCGGCAACGGCGGCAGACGGCGCAGGTAGGGATACGCGATGCGCTGCGCGTTGCGCGCGAGCCGCTCGCGCGCGGTGCGCTCGAGCGCGGGCAGCACCTTGGCGTGGAAGTCCACGTCGCCCGCCTCGCACGGCACGAAGCACACGAACTCGCTGCGGCCCAGCTCGCCGCGCGCCTGCGGCGCGCGCCGGCCCAGGACTTCGAGACACGCGCCGCCCACGACGTCGGCGAGCGCGGCGAGCGAGCGCAGCTGCGCCTCCTCGCCGTAGCGCCGCTCGACCTCGTCGAGCGCGCTGCAGTCCACGTACAGCACGCCGAGCGCGCCCTGGCGCGAGAACGCCGTCGTGACTTCCGGGAGCACGTCCGTCACACCCGCCACCGCGCTCCTCTGGCTCGCGCTCTTGTCCATCGTACAAAGCCCTCGTCCGGACTCTCCGCAAATCGGCAGTTCGCG
Organism: Myxococcota bacterium; assembly: GCA_035498015.1. NCBI lineage: Bacteria > Pseudomonadati > Myxococcota > Myxococcota bacterium. The sequence goes on along the minus strand of DATKAO010000177.1, from coordinate 4,879 downwards.
GGGTCGCGTTAAGCGGCTTCGAGCCGCCCGAAGGCGCGCAGGCTGCGCAGCGCGCGCAGCGTGAGCTCGCCTTGCCACTCCCGCCGCGCGCCCTCCCAGGCGGCGGGAAACTGACCCTGCCAGGTCCAGTTCGGCTGCCAGGAGCCATCGGTGGACTGCTGGTCGATCTCCCAGTCGAGGTTGGCGGCGGTCTCTCGCGCGAGACACTCCGCGAGCGGTGAGTCGGGAGTGGGTGCGAGGCGCAGCGGCTTTGCGCTGTAGCCGCTCCACTGCGCGGGGTCGCGCGCCACGGCCGCCACGGCGGCGCCGCGCAGGGCCGCGCGCGTGGTGGGATTCTCGACCTGCGCGGCATAGAACAGCGTGTCGACGCCCAGCTCGGCCGGCCGGGCCACGGCCTGGGTCACGCGCGCCACGAACGCGCGCTCGAGTGTCTCGCGCAGGCCGGGCGGCGCGAGCCCCGGCCAGTGAGACAAGAGCGCCAGGCCGCGGCCGCCCGGGTTCAGCACGTGGTCCCAGGGCCCGCCCGGCTGGTGGAGCTGCCACTTCCAGTGCGGGGCGTGCGGGCTGTCCTCGGCCTCGGGCCCCACGTAGCGCCAGCCGGGCAGCGCCGGGTCGAAGCGGCCGACGAGCCAGCCGATTGCCCCGCGGACGCGCGGCTCACGCGCGTCGCAGCCGAGCTCGCGCATGAGGTCGAGCGCGGAGAGCGTGCCCAGCACCGAGGAGCCCGGCATGCGCAGGTCGGGCTCGAGCCCGTGACCGTAGCCGCCATCGGGGTTGCGGAAGGCATCGAGCGCCCGCAGCGCACTCTCGGCGGGTCCGCCCTCGAACTCGTGCGCGAACAGCTCGCGCTCCAGTGGCCGCGCGGCGCCGTGCAGGAAGTCGCGGGCGCGGCGGAACGCGGGCAGGGAGAGCCTTTTCATGCGCGCGAGCCTAGCCCGCCGGAGTCAGCGCGGACTTGGAAAAATCCGACGCGGCGGCGCGCCGGCCAGCCGGCGGAAGTCGCGGTTCAGGTGCGCCTGATCGAAGTAGCCGTGCGCCAACGCCGCGGCGAGCGGCCCGGCGCCGGCGGCGAGCGCGCGGTACGCGGCCGCGAAGCGCAGGATCGCCGCGAAGCGCTTCGGAGTGACTCCGATGCGCGCGCGGAACACGCGCTCGAGCCGGCGCTCGCCCACGCCCAGTGACTCGGCCAGCGCCGCGATGCGCCGCGCGCCCGAGCTGCGGCGCAGCGCGGCCGCCGCCCGCTCGGCGAGCGCGTGCTCCGCGTCCTCGGCGCGCGCCCGCCGTGCGCACCACCCGCCGAGCTCGCGTTCGAGCACGGCGCGGCGCTCGGCCGGGGAGCGCGCGCCCGCGACCCGCTCGCGCCACGCGTCGGCGGGCGCGCCCACGAGCTCGCGCAGCGGCAGCGCCCGGTCGGTGAGCTCGTGCGCGGCCACGCCGAACAGGCGCGCCACGGCGCCGGGACGCAGGCGCAGCAGCACGTTGTCGCGGCTGTCCGGGGTCGCGACCAGGAGCGCCCGCGTCTTCAGGCCGAAGAGCTCGGCGCTGCACGCACCGCCGGCGGCCGCAGCCGAGAACAAGAGGTCGACCGCGCCGTCCGGCACCACCCGCACGGCGGGAGGCGCGCCGGGCGCGTCGTCGCTCGAGAAACACAGCCGCTCGACGAAGGCCGAGAGACGCGGACCGGGCGCAGCCTCGCAGTACACGCCCGCATTGTCCGCCGTGCGCAGTTTCTGGTCGAGCCGTGTGCAGCCGCTGGGCAGGCGCCGGGCCCAGACCGCCGCACCGGCGCCTGACTCCCGGCACGCGCCTTGCCAAACCTGCGGGCGTGTACGTGCACACGCTGGAGTTCACCGACCGCAACCGCCTGGCGGCTGCGTTCGAGCAGGTCGTCTCGAGCGAGTGGGTCGAGGACTGTCTCGTCGAGACCGACCGGCTGCGCATCCGCTTCGTGGCCGACCCCGAGCGCGCGCGGGCGCTGGTGCAGCGCATCTACCTCGACGGCGGCCTGCGCCTGTCGCTGCGGCACCAGATCGCGGGCAGCGTGATTCCGCCCGTCCCTTAGAGCCGTTCCCTAGCGGTAGACGATCACGCCTCGCGCGTTCACGCCCTTCTCCAGGTCCTGCAGCGCGCGCGGCGCGTCCTCGATCGAGTAGGTCGCGCTGACCATGTCGTCGAGGTTGAGCTTGCCGCTGGTGTACAGCTCGAGCAGCATCGGGAAGTCACTCATGAAGTTCGTGTCGCCGTAGAAGCTGCCCTTCACCGTCTTGCCCTCCATGGAGAGCATGAGGGCGTTGAACGGCACCTGCTCGGTGAGCTTGCCCACCCCGACGATGGTCGTGGTGCCGCCGCGCCGCGCGGCGGCGTGCGTCTCCATCATCAGGCTCGGGATGCCGACCGCCTCGAAGGTGAAGTCGGGGCCGTGGCCGCCGGTGAGCTCCTTGCACTTCATGACGGCGCTCTCCTTGCCGCCGTTCACGGTGTGAGTGGCGCCGAAGTGTCTGGCCATCTCCAGCTTCTTGTCGGCCACGTCGACGGCGATGATCTTCGCCGCGCCCGCGAGCCGCGCGCCCTGGATGATCGAGAGCCCGACGCCGCCGCAGCCGAACACGGCCACCGACGAGCCGGGAGTCACTTTCGCGGTGTTGATCGCCGCGCCCACGCCCGTCATCACACCGCAGCCGACCAGCGCCGCGCGATCGAGCGGGATCGACTTGTCGATCTTGCACGCGCTGATCGCCGGCACGATCGCCTCCTCGGCCATGCAGCCGAGGAACTGCATGACTCCCACGTCGGCGCCGTCCTTGCCGTGGACGCGCGCGGTGCCGTCGAGCATGCGCCCGTGCGGCTGGCCGACGGTGCAGAACTGCGGCTGCTTGGTCTTGCAGAAGTGGCACTGACCGCAGGCCGGAGCGAACGAGAGCACCACGTGGTCGCCGACGGCGAAGCCGGTCACGCCGGCCCCGAGCTCCGCGACCACGCCCGCGCCTTCATGGCCCAGCACCATCGGCCGCATCAGCGGCAGCGTGCCGTTGATCACCGAGAGATCGGAGTGGCACACGCCGGTCGCGCCCATCTTGATGCGCAGCTCGCCGGCCTTGGGCGGATCGAGCTTCAGGTCCTCGACCGCGTACTGATTCAACTCGCGCGTGACCAGCGCCTTCATGCTCGCATCCCTCCTCGAACGTGGAGTCGCCGTTATACGGGTTTCGGGGTGCGCGGCTCAAGCAGGCTCTCGCCGGCCGCCCCTCGACCGGGCTTCGGCTCGACTAGTTGATATTGAATTTCAAAATCGTCTAGCATGCGGCGCCATGAAGATCTGGCTCGCCCTGGCGCTCCTGTTCGTGTCCTGGCCCGCGTTCGCGCAGGACGACGCCGACCCGCCCGAGGTGGCGATCGGGGAGCGGCTGTTCCTGGAGACGCGCTTCGCGGAGTTCTTCGCCAGCCACATGACCGACATCAACCAGCCGCTGGGCAACGGCGGCGATCCGGTCGTGGCCGAGACCGAGACCACCGGCGACCCGCTGCCCGGCCCGTTCGCGGGTCAGTCGATGAACTGCCGCGCGTGTCACCTGGTCGACGAGCAGCTCGTGTTCGACCCGCTGGGCCTGCCCGACCTGAGCGTGGGCGGCATGCGCACCTACGCAGACTTCGCGCGCCGCAGCCCCGTGCCCGACCGCGGCGACGGACACACGCACACCACCCGCAACTCACCGCCGCTGGTGAACGCCTCGCTGCCGCGCCGGGGCGGCGTCGAGCTCCACTTCGACGGTGAGTTCGCCTCTCTCAACGAGCTGGTGAAGGAGACCCTGCTCGGGCGCAACTACGGCTGGCTGCCGAGCGAACGCAGACAGGCCATGGCGCACGTCGCGCGCGTGATCCGCCAGGACGACGGGCGAGCCGAGCTCGCCGCGGGCGCCGGCGGCTCGTACCGCCGCGTGTTCCTGGGCAGCGATCCGAAGCTCCCCGAGGAGTTCGTGCTGCCCCGGCTCCTGCGGCTCGACGTGACCCGGGCGAGCGACGAGGCGATCGTGAACCAGGTCGCGAAGCTGATCTCGAGATACGTGCAAGAGCTCGAGTTCGCGAGCGACGACACGGGCGCGTTCAGCGGCTCGCCCTACGACTTGTTCCTGCTGCGCAACAACCTGCCGCGCAAGCCCAAGGGCCGCGAGACACCCGCCAAGTACACGCAGCGGCTGGCGGCGGCGCTGGACCAGCTGCCCACGCCGCTGTTCGTGGCCAACATCGACGGTCCGTTCGCGCTCCACGCCCAGCCGTTCGTCTTCGACGCCCGGGAGCTCGAGGGGCTGCGCATCTTCCTGGGCCGCGGCAACTGCGCCGCTTGTCACCCGGCGCCGCTCTTCAGCGACTTCTCGTTCCACAACACCGGAGTGACTCAGCGGGAGTACGACGGCCTGCACGGCGCGGGCGCGTTCTCCGCGCTCGCGATCCCCACGCGCAGCGAGCGCGCCGCGGACCCGGACGCCTATCTGCCCGCCACCTTCCGCCACCCCGAGGCGACGGGCCGCTTCCGCGCCGCCGCCGACGCGGGCAACCCCGAGCTCACGGACCTGGGCGCCTGGAACGTGCTGTTCAACTCCGACTTCCCGAACGCGCAGGGCCGGCTCCGGCGCGCGATCGCGAAGTCACTTGCCGCGAAGACCAGCAAGGACAGCCTGCTCGACGCTGCGATCGCGCGCTTCAAGACGCCGGGCTTGCGCGACCTGGGTCACTCGAACCCGTACATGCACGACGGCTCGTTCGACACGCTCGAGGACGCCGTCGGCTTCTACATCGGCGCCTCGGCGCAGCAGCGTTCGGGCAGCCTGCGGAACGGCGCCCCCGAGCTCGCCGACGTGCAGATCTCGGGCGGTGACGTGGC
>DATKAO010000176.1 GCA_035498015.1 Myxococcota bacterium | reverse complement strand
CTTGAAACACACGTCGGTGTAGTAGCCGCGGCCCGAGGCCCGGGACTGGTCGAACACGACCTCGACGCCCGGGTGCCGACTCAGCCAGGCCTCGCGCGGCGGGTCCGACGCGAGGTCGGTGAGCGCGAAGCGCAGCGGCACGTCGGGCCCGAGCGCGGCGCGAGCGACGCGCGCGTAGAAGTCGAGGTGTGTGGCGAGCGCGGTGCCGTGGAAGGGTGCGCCGCGCGAGTCACGGCCCGCGCTGCACAGCGCGAACAGCCGGAAGTGCGCGAGCGACAGCGGCCCCGAGAGCTGCGACGTGCGCAGGTGCCGGTGACTCGCCGCCAGGTGCACGGGCGCAGGCGACTTGCGCCGGCGCGCCGCGCACTCGAGCGCGAGCGCGTTGGTGGCGTCGGACAGCACCTCCACGGAGCGGATCGAGGCCAACACCTTGTCCTGGTGCACCGTGGCCAGCACCGAGCTCGTGCCCAGCGGAGTCACCGGCCCGAGCTCGATCGGCTCGAAGCCGCCGGGCAGCGCCGCGAAGGCCGCCACGTCGAAGCGCGCCAGCGCCTGCGGGTCGGCGGACGACGGGCGCACGAAGCGGTTCCGGGCCCAGTCGGCGACCAGGTCGGCGGGCGTGCGCCCGGCGGCGCGGCGCCGGAACACCTCGAGCAGAAGTGAGTGCAGGTCGGCCTGCTGGATTTCGGTCGCGAGCTTCTCGGCCAACCCGGGCACGCCGAGCTCGCGCTCGACGCGCGCGAGGATCTCGTCCTTCATGCTAGCCGCTCCAGGGCGTGGAACGCGGCACGATGCGCGGCACGTGCTCGCAGTAGCGCCGGTACGAGTCACCGAAGCGGCGCTCGAGGTCGGGCTCTTCGACCAGCGGTATGTACACCAGGTTGAGCGCGGTGAAGGCCAGCGCCCAGGCGCACAGCGGCAGCGAGCGCAGCACCAGCGCCTCGCCCAGCAGCACCGCGATCACGCCCGTGATCATCGGATTGCGCACGTATCTGTAGGGGCCGCGCACCACCAGCACCCGGGGCGGGTCCCAGGGCGCGAGCGTGCCGTCGCCTTCGCCGGCGAAGCGGCGCAGGCAGGCGGCGAAGAGCCCCGCGCCCAGCCCGAGAAACACCAGCCCCGCCGCGACCGAGAGCGACTCGAGGAACGAGTCAGGGAACGCGCCGCCGTCCGTGGGCCAGCGCCGGGTGAGCCAGATCGGCACCAGGATCGTGACGGTCATGGGCAGGACCGCGATCGCGAGCGCGTGACGGATCACTCCAGGCACGTGGAGACGATCCGCCAGCCGGCGAAAGTTCGCCACTCGCGATCCGCGGGTCAGAAGTATCCGCGCATGAGTCTCTCGACCCACTCCGGGACGCGCGCACCGGGGGCCGAGTCGAACTGCGGGAAGTAGGGCTTCAGGTCGAGGATCGGCGTGCCGTCGATCGCATCGAGCCCGCGCACGCGCACGCCCTCGGGAGTCACGCCGACGAGCGGCACGACCGTGATGCCGAGCGGGTTCGGCCGGTCCTTGGCGCGCTGCGCGAAGATGCCGAGCTCCGGCATGTCGGCCTGGCCGCGCGGCCGGCGCACCAGGTGCCGCGCCGGCTCGAACCGGGCGCCGTGCAGCAGCGCCACCACCAGCACGTGCGAGAACTGCTCCAGTCCGCGCAAGCCGGGGCGGAGCTCCGGCTCGATCTCGATCAGAGACTCCACCGCACCCCAGTTCTCGTCGACCTTCTCGTTCGCGGACGAGCGCACCGTGCCGATCGCGCGCAGCTGGAACTCCACGATCAGTCACTCCTCGAGGTGATGGCCGCGGCGCGCTTCTCGCGCCTCCGCTTCTCGTCGTACTCGCGATACGCGGCGATCGTGGCCGTGAGGTCGAGGTCGTACACCGCGAGCTCGAAAGCAGTCATCTTTGACGAGAAGGCCACCCGGTAGGAGCTGCCGCTGGCGGTGCGCTCGAGCCGGTGCACGTCCACCAGCAGACGGCGCAAGGTCACGTGGTCGGTCTCGAGCGAGGGCGCAACGTCTCTCAGCCAGGCCTTCAGACGCGCGTTGATCTCGCGCTCCTCGTAAGTCCGGCCGCTGTCCAGTCCCAGCAGGATGCTCTCGACCAGGATCTCCCGGTCACGGCGCGCGCGCGGGAATGGCCGCGGTCCCGAAGCCGCGCAGATCCTGCACAGCCGCTCGACGAACTCCTCGACGCCGATCATGAGTCAGGTGCTGGTGAGCAGGCGCAGGGTTTCCGCGTACAGCAGCCGTTTGTGCGCCTGCATGACTCCGCGGTTCTTGCCCGCGAGCGGCGCGGCCAGCGCGAGCGACTTCGGCATCAGGTCGACCGCCGGCACGGCGACGTCGACGATGCCGCGCGCCTGCGCCTCGGCTCCGCCGTAGCGCTTGCCGGTGACGATGGCCTCGTGGGCGGTGAGCTTGGGCAGGCGCGCCTGGATCAGCGCCGCCATCGCGGGGTGGAGCGGGAGCCCGAGGTCGATCTCGGGAATGCAGAAGAAGCCGCGGTCGCTGCGCATGACCCGGAAGTCACAGGCCAGCGCGAGCATGGCGCCGCCCGCGAACGCGTGGCCGTTCAGCGCCGCGACCGAGGGGATCGGCGAAGACAGCAGCCGCGCGAAGATGCCGAGCATGCCGCGCAGCACCTCGCCCGCGCGGTCGCGCCCCTCGCCCGACATCCAGGCCAGGTCGAGGCCGTTCGAGAAGAACTTCCCGTCGCCCGTGAGCACCAGCGCGGTCGGCTCCTCGCTGGCCTCGACCTCGTCGAGCGCGCGCGAGAGCTCGCCGATGAACGGCGGGTTGAAACGGTTCTCGCCGCTGCGCATGGCCAGCGTGGCGACACCGTTCTCGCGCTTGAGCTCGATCATTTCTTGTCGAAGTCGAAATCGCGCACGTAGTGACAGGTGTAGCCGCCGGGGTGCTTCTGCAGATAGTCCTGGTGGTACTCCTCGGCGCGCCACCACGGCCCGGCCTGCACGATCTCGGTCACGATCGGCTTGCGCCACTTGCCCGAGGCCTCGACCTCGGCCTTCACCTCTTCGGCGACCTTCTTCTGCTCGTCGTTCTCGTAGAAGATCGCGGAGCGGTACGACGTGCCGACGTCGTTGCCCTGGCGGTTCTTCGTGGTCGGGTCGTGGATGCGGAAGAAGAAGCGCAAGAGCTCGTCGTAAGTGAGTCGCGCCGGGTCGTACACGATCTTCACCGCCTCGGCGTGACCCTCGTGGTGCTCGTAGGTCGCGTTGGGCACGCTGCCGCCGGTGTAGCCGACCTCGACCGAGATCACGCCGTTCAGCTCGCGCAGCAGGTCCTCCACGCCCCAGAAGCAGCCGCCGGCCAGCACCGCCGTCTCGCGCCGGTCGGACGCGGGCCGCACCTTGACCCCCGCCTTCTCGAAGCCGGCGAGATACTGCCCGTAGCCCTCCGCCTGGAGCTTTTCCACCGGAATGAAGCGCAGCGACGCGGAGTTCATGCAGTAGCGCTTGCCGGTCGGCGCCGGGCCGTCGTCGAACACGTGGCCCAGGTGTGAGTCGGCGTGCTTCGAGCGCACCTCGGTGCGCACCGAGAACAGCTTGCGGTCGGTCTTGGTCGTGACGTTCGAGGTCTCGAGCGGCCTCGTGAAGCTCGGCCAGCCGGTGCCCGAGTCGAACTTGTCGAGCGACGAGAACAGCGGCTCGCCCGACACCACGTCCACGTAGATCCCGGGCTGGTGGTTGTTCCAGTACTCGTTGCGGAACGGCGCCTCGGTGCCCTCGCGCTGAGTCACGTCGTACTGCTCGGGGGTCAGCTTCTGCGCCAGCTCCTTGTCGGACGGCTTCTTGTAGTCCACGTAGGGGTCTCCTTTCACGTCGGCGCGCGCGCCTGCCGCGGCCAGCAGGACCAGCGCAGCGATCCAGACGAGCTTCATCGAACGAGGGTACCTGCGCACGGTCGGCGGCTCCAGCTTGTGAAACCATTCGACTCCGCAGGCCTTCGGACGTTACACATCCGGCCGAGGAGGTGGCCATGCCGGGGCGGCTCGAGTTCTTCTTCGACTACACCAGTCCGTTCTCGTATCTCGCGGACACGCAGCTGCCGGGGATCGCGCGCCGCACCGGCGCCGAGATCGCCTACCGGCCCATGTTCCTGGGCGGCGTGATGCACGAGACCGGGAACCAGCCGCCCGCCGCCCTGCCCGCGCGCGCGAGGTACCTGCCGACCGACATCGGGCGTTGGGTGACCCGCTACGGCATCGAGTTCGCGTTCAACCCCCACTTCCCGCTGCAGACGCTGCCCGCCCTGCGCGCGGCGTACGCGGCCCAGGACGCGGGCGTGTTCCCCGCCTACCACTCCGCGCTGTTCCGCGCGGCCTGGGCCAAGCCGCGCAACCTGTCCGACACCGAGGTGCTTCGCAGTGTCATCGCCGAGGCCGGCCTCGACCCCGCCCCTCTGCTCGCGGCGGCCGCGAGCGAGTCGCTGAAGGCGCGCTTGAAGGCCTCCACCGCCGAGGCCGTGGCGCGCGGAGCGTTCGGCGCGCCCACCTTGTTCGTGGGCAGCGAGATGTTCTTCGGCAACGATCGGCTGGAGTTCGTGGAAGAGGCGTTGGCCGCGCTCTAGCCCCCGGCTACGATCCGGCCCCATGAACGAACCCGTCGCACCGCACACGCCGCTCCTCGACTACTACGACGAGGCGAAGGACCCCGCGCGCGTGAAGTTCGTGCGCGAGCTGTTCGACAAGACCGCGCCGCACTACAACACCGTCGAGGCCCTGTTCCTCAACGGCGGTCTCTGGTACCGGCGCTTCTCGCTGGCGCGCGCGGGCCTGCGGCCGGGCATGAAGGTGCTCGACATGGCCACCGGCACGGGCGCGGTGGCGCGCGGCGCCGCAAAGCTCGTCGGGCCCCAGGGCCGCGTGTTCGGCTGCGACCCGAGCCGCGGCATGCTGCGCGAGGCGCGCAAAGTATTTCAGGGGCCGCTCACGCGCGGGATCGCCGAACAGCTCCCGTTCCGCAGCGAGCTCTTCGACTTCGTGACCATGGGCATCGCGCTCCGCCACGTGGCCGACCTGGTGGCGGCGTTCCGCGAGTACCGGCGCATGCTGAAGCCGGGCGGGAAGCTGTGGCTGCTCGAGGGGCACGTGCCCAAGTCGGCGCTGGGCCACCGCGTGACTCGCTTCGTGTGGAAGCAGGTGATTCCCGGCATGACGCTGATCTCGACGCGCAGCCGCGAGGCGAAGCTGCTCATGGACTACTACTGGGACACGGTCGAGAAGTGCGTGCCGCCGGAGACGATCGTGGCGGCGCTGCGCGAGGCGGGCTTCCCGAAGCCCGAGTTCAAGGTCGTGGTCCCGGGCGCGTTCTGCGAGTACACCGCGATCCGCTGACGCCGGCAGTCACTGCTGCGCGAGCACGATTCGCACCTCGCGGTCCTGGCACCGGACCGTCGGGCCGCCCGGCGGGCGATCGAGCATGACGCCCGGCGGGTAGCTCACCTCGAGCGTGGTGTCGTCGATCCAGCGCAGGCGCAGCCCGAGACGGGTACCGTGCGAGCTGACCGAGCCGCCTGCGCAGCGGCCGCCGTCGAAGGACAGCATGACCTGCGTGCTTTCCTGGGCCAGCTCGACCACCTGCGCCTCGGCCCAGCCGGGCGGCGAGGTGACTCGCTGCACGACCGCCGCGTCTGCCGAGTCACGGCAGGCGAGCGGTGTCAGCGCCGCGAGCGCGAGCGCCCGAAGCTTCAGGGGACCAGCACCACGCGCCCGAACGCGGCGCGGCTCTCGATGTAGGCGTGAGCGGCCGCGGCCTCGGCCAACGGGAAGCGGCGGTCGATCACCACTCTGAGCTCGCCCTTGGCCAGGTCCGCCAGGATCCGGTCCAGCATGAGGCGCACGCGCGCAGTGGCGAGCGCGACCTCGGCGCCGAAGAACACGCCGGTGAGTGAGCGGTTGCCCGGCGCGAGCGGCGACGGGTCGATCTTGAGCTCGCCCCGGCTCGAGTTGCCCACGGTGATCGCGCGCCCGCGGTAGCCCAGACACAGCAAGCTGCGCTGCAGGGTGTCGCCGCCGACCGCGTCGACCACCAGGTTCACGCCGCGATTGCCGGTGAGCTTCTGCAGGGCCTCGACGAAGTCGACGTCGCGGTAGGCGATGCCGTGGTCGAGGCCGAATTCCCGGAGTCTCTCGAGCTTGTCCTTCGAGCCGGCGGTCGCGAACACGGTGGCCCCGGCGCGCTTGGCGAGCTGCACGCACGCGAGGCCCACGCCGCTGCCGCCGGCCTGGATCAGCACGCTCTCGCCGCGCGCGAGCCGCCCGAACTCGAACAGACAGTCGTGCGCCGTGCCCCACGCGACCGGCACGCAAGCCGCGTCCTCGAGCGACAGCCCGTCCGGCACGAGCCAGGTCTGCGCCGCCGGCACCGCCGCGCGCTCCGCGTGCGAGCCGTGGAACATGAGCGCAGTGACTCGATCGCCCACGCGCCGGTCACTGACCTGCGCGCCCACCTCGCGCACCACGCCCGCGCAGTTGTAGCCCACGATGTGCGGCCGGGCGGCCAGCAGCCCGCGCGCGCGGTTGCCGGTGTCGCCGCCCTCGATGCCCACGGCCCGCACGTCGATCACGACGCCGTTGGCCGGGCAGACCGGATCGGGCACCTCTTCGTAGCGCAGGACCTCGGGACCGCCGTTCTCGTAGTAGACCGCCGCCTTCATGGCGCCATCTTACTGGCTCCCGGGGGCCAGGTGAAAGTGGCCTGACTCTCCGGCGGGCAGCGCGGGGGCGGATCGCGGCGAGTCAGCGCTTGACGGTGTAGACGATCCGGTCGGGCGTGGGGCGCGTGCTCGAGATCTTCACGGGCGCGCCCGCGATCATGCTGGCGGCGAACGCCACGAAGCCCTGCGCAGTAAAGCGGCACTCGTCGTCGAAGTCTCTCGCGTCGTCGACGATCACGTGGAAGGTCGACGGGTTCTGCGGCTCGTCGACGCTCCAGCGCGTGAAGTTGTAGAGCAGCCCGGAGACCTTGGCGACGAGGTCCGCCACGCGCGCGCCCCAGCTCTTGCCCGCGCCCTCGTCCGAGCCGAGCTGCTTGTAGATGCCCGCCTCCTTGAGTCTCTCGGCCGCGCGCCAGCCGCGGTCGGCGAGATACTGCTCGGTGCGGCCCTTGGCTTCCTTCGCCGCCACCAGCGCGAGCAGCTTGCGGTAGGTCGTGATCGGGTACCACTTCGACGCCAGCACCTTGGAGTCGAACACGTCGATCTCGGCACGCGACAGCGCCGCCTCGAGCTCGTCGCGGCTGACGCGCCCTTCGTCGATCATCCGGTGCAGGTCCTCGTGGACCGAGTTGTACGCCGTGCCTTTGATGGACGGGACGGACATCGTGGCCGACATCGCGCGACCTCCTGTGCACAACGCTTCGGCGAGCTTCGCCCCCGAATTGATGCTTTCGTGGCAGACTGGGCCGGTCGTCCCCAATTTTGGAGGTCCCGCCATGCGTTCTTTCGCCCGCACTCTGGCCCTTGCCGTCTTCGTACTCACGGGCTGCTCGATGATGGGCCCGAAGGAGCCGGTGACGGGCGTCTACTCCGAGAACCAGGTGACTCGCACGTCGACCGTGACCAAGATCGACCTCGACAAACGGCTGGTCACGTTGCGCAACGCCGACGACAAGATCGTCACCGTGAAGTGCGGCCCCGAGGTGAAGAACCTGCCGCAGCTCAAGGTGGGCGATCAGGTCAACGCGACCTACTACGAGTCGATCGCCTACGAAGTGCACAAGCCGGGCGAGATCACCGACATGAGCACGCAGTCGGCCTCGGGCGTGGCGAGCGCGCCTCCGGGCTCGAAGCCGGGCGCCGTGGCGGCGGACATCGTGCGAGTCACCGCCACGATCGTGTCGATCGACAAGTCCACGCCTTCGGTGACGCTGCGAACCGACGACGGACAGGTGCTGGCCGTGAAGGTGCTGCACCCCGAGAAGCTGGACCAGATCTCGGTCGGCGACGTGGCCGAGATCTATCTGTCTCAGGCGATGGCGATCACGGTCGAGCCCGCCAAGAACTAGGACCGACTCAGCCGGCGGGCGAGCTCGGTCGCCCAGTGCCGCGCGGGCTCCGTGCCCGACATGACTGCGGCGCGGGCGAAGGTCCAGAGCCGCACGCGCTCGTGACTCAGCTCGAGCAGGTCCGCGAAGCCGAGGAGCGCGGGGTCGGGGTCGGCGAGCAGGCGTGCGCGCGCGTCGAACAAGAGGTGCTGAGTGGCGTCGTAGGCGGCGTCGCCGACGAACGGCTTGGGGTCGATGGCGAGCCACGGCTCGCGCTGGGCCGCGAGCACGTTGCCGGCGTGAAGGTCGGTGGCCAGCAGCACCGCGCTCGGCGCGTTCCGTGACAGATCCTCGAACAGGCGCAGTCCCTCGTTCGTGAGTCCCGGGTCCGCCCAGCCACTGCGCCGCGCCACGGCCTCGTTGCACCAGCGCTCCGCCATCTCGGCCAGAGGGCGGAACGGCTGCGCCGGAACCGGGGCCTGCCACAATCGCAAAAGGAGGCGCGCGAGCACGGCGTCCTGCTCGACCGGCGGCCGCTCGGAGAGCGGCGTGCCGGGAGACAGGCGCTCGAGCAAGAGCGCCTGGTGCGCGCGGTCAGATTCGAGCAGCCGCACCATGCCCGCACCGTTCCAGGCGCGCAGCCCGTCGGCCTCGTGCTGCGCTTCGAAGTGCGGCAGACCGAGCTTCAGCACCGCGGGCGAGCCATCGGCGCGCTCGGCGGGCGCGACCCACGCGTGGGCCGCCGGGAGAGGCGCGCCGACGCGGAGTGACCAGCGGCGAGTGAGCTCCGACACCACCTGCGGCAGCGCCTCCAGCCAGGCGCTCGCCGCGGCGTTCCGGGCACACGTCTCGCGCAACGCGGGCAGAACATCCATGCGGCCTAGCGTATCGTGCGCTCATGGGGACGGACCTGAGCGGGAAGGTGGTGGTCGTGACCGGGGGCAACTCGGGCATCGGCCTGGGCATGGCCGAGGGCTGTGCGAAGGCGGGCGCCGACGTCGCCGTGTGGAGCCGGCGCGCCGACCGCAACGCCGAAGCGTGCGAGCGGCTGATGAAGCACGGCGTGCGCGCGCGCGGCTTCACCTGCGACGTGGGCGAGGAGGCACAGATTGCCGCGGCAACCCGCGCCACGGTCGCCGAGCTGGGCCGCATCGACGCCTGCGTGGCCTCGGCCGGCGCGCCCGGCTACCAGAAGACACTCGTCGAGACGACGCTCGACGACTGGCGGCGGGTCACGCGCGTGAGCTTCGACGGGCTGTTCCTCACCTTTCGCGAAGTGACCCGGCACATGATCGAGCGCGGCGGCGGCGGGGCGCTGGTGGCGGTGTCGTCCACGTCGGCCATCCACGGCGCGCAGCGCAACCACGCCTACGCGAGCGCGAAGACGGGCGTGCTGGGCCTGGTGCGCGCGCTCGCGGTCGAGCTCGCGCGCCACAAGATCCGGGTGAACGCGATCCTGCCGGGCTGGACCATCACCGAGATGGCCGCGGCCGGCTACGAGAACGAGAAGTTCCGCAGCGTGATCACCGGCCGCACGCCGGTGCGCCGCTGGGCCGAGCCCAGCGAGTTCGAGGCGGTGGGCGCCTACCTGTGCGACCCCTCACTCACCTTCCACACCGGAGACCAGCTGGTGGTCGACGGGGGCTACACGATCTTCTGAGCATGACCCGGCGAAGCCTCACGCTTGCAGCGCTGTCTCTCCTGTGCGCGTGCGCGTCTCCGGAGCCTCCGCTGCGCCTGCACGAGGCCGCGCGACTGGAGCCCGGCACATCCGTCGGGTTCTTCACGTTGGGCCTGGACGCCACGCGCGACCCCGACTTCCAGCCCATCGTGAAGGGGATCTACGTCAGTGAGACGCGCGGCTCTGAAAAGAAGATCCAGGCGCTCGGCGTCGAGGCACCGTACGACAGCACGAACTTGCGCAACGACTCACTGGTGAGCTTCGCGCTGCCACCGGGCGACTACGAGATCGAGAAGTTCGTGGCGACGCACGTCGCGTTCATGAACAACCAGGTCTTCGCGATCCCGCTGCACGTCGAGATCCACCTCGAGCCCGGTGAGGTGCGCTACTTCGGTCACTTCGAGGTCGACCTGGGGCACTGCTTCGCGGTTCCCAACGACGCGGGACGAGGCGAGCCCAAGGCGGATCAGGTGATCGAGCGGCTCGATCGGGCGTCCGTGTTCGTGTCGATCGGACACGTGGGCTGCGCGACCGAGATCCAGGACCGCTACGCGGCGGACCTGTGGCTCGTGAACGGCCGATTCGGCTTGCCCGAGTCGGTGAAGGTGGCCGACGGCACCGTGCCGCACATGACCCGTCCGCCCTGAGACGCCGCATCCCCGAGTCAGGGCTGAGCCGCCCCGCGCCGAGCTCATCGACCGGCCGGTCGACGACGTGCATCCGATCGACGACGAGAGATTCTCGGGCAGACGCTTCGGGCTGCGGCCCCCGGGGTCGGTGCGCGACAACGCGGAGAACATGGTCGAGGTCCGCCTGAAGAGCCGGGCGATCGACCCGATACCCAGGGTGGTGATCGGCGATCGCACCCTCCAGGTGGCTCGACCGCTCGTGTGGTACGAGTACCCGCCGCTCGCCATCTCGTGGGCCCTGCTTCCGCTCGGCGGAGCGCTCGGAGCGCTGCTCGGGATCGCGGCCACGGTCGTGGGCGTCGGCGTCCTGCTGCGCGGAGTCACTCACCGCGGCTGAGCGAGCCGCCGTCGAGCGGAGCCGGGGCCGGACCAGCAAGAGGGCTCGAACCTGCGATAGAGTCGCGCGCCGTGCCCAGCTGGTTCCGCCGCCCGCGCTACCTGGTCCCGATGATCGTCGCTTGTGCGCTGTTCATGGAGAACATGGACGCGACGGTGATCGCCACCGCCTTGCCCACGATCGCGAGAGGCTTCGGCGAAAGTCCGCTCACGCTCAATCTGGCGATCACCTGCTATCTGCTTTCGCTCGGCATCTTCCTGCCGCTGTCGGGCTGGCTGGCTGACCACTTCGGCGCGCGCACGGTGTTCTCGTCGGCGATCGTGGTGTTCACGGCCGGCTCGATCGCGTGTTCGCTCGTCGAGTCATTGCCGCAGCTCGTGCTGGCGCGCGTGCTCCAGGGAATGGGCGGCGCCATGATGGTGCCGGTCGGCCGGCTGGTGGTGCTGCGCACGATTCCGAAGTCCCAGCTCGTCGACGCCATGGCGTATCTCACCGTGCCCGCGTTGATCGGGCCGGTGATCGGACCGCCCCTCGGCGGGCTCATCGTGACCTACTTCTCGTGGCGCTGGATCTTCCTGATCAACATTCCCGTCGGCCTGCTCGGGCTCTTGCTCTCGCTGCGCTTCGTGCCCGACGTGCGCGAGCCGCGCGAGGAGCCGCTCGACGGCCTGGGCTTCGCGATCTCGAGCCTCGGCCTCGCCGGCACGATGTTCGGCTTCGAGAACGTGGGCCGCGGCATCCTCTCGACCCCGACCGTGACCGCGCTGATCACGGGAGGGATCGCATTCCTGGCGCTCTACGGCTGGCACTCCCGGCGAGTCATCGAGCCGATCCTCGACGTCGCGCTCTTGCGCGTGCGCACGTTCCGCACCTCGGTGCTGGGCGGCTTCCTGTTCCGGATCGCGATCGGCGCGCTGCCGTTTCTGACTCCGCTCATGTTGCAGCTGGGTTTCGGCCTCTCGCCGTTGTCTTCGGGGCTGATCACCTTCGCGGGTGCTGCGGGCGCGATCACCATGAAGCTCACCGCCGCGCCGATCCTGCGCACGTTCGGCTTCCGGCGGGTGCTGCTGGTGAACACCGTGGTCTGTGCGATCTCCATCTCGACCTACGGCTTCTTCCAGCCGTCGACGCCGCACGCGCTCATCATCGGGATCCTGCTGATCGGCGGCTTCTTCCGCTCACTGCAGTTCACCAGCCTGAACACGCTGGCCTACGCCGACATCGACCCGCGCCACATGAGTCGCGCGACCACGCTCTCGAGCGTGGGCCAGCAGCTCTCGCTCTCGTTCGGCGTGGGCCTGGGCGCGCTGCTCGTGCACGCCACGCTCGCATTCCACGGCCGCGAACAGCTCGCAGCGACTGACTTTTCGCCGGCCTACTGGACGATCGCAGCGATCAGTCTGACGTCGCTGTTCTACTTCGCGCGCCTGCCGCGCGGCGCCGGCGCGGAGATCAGCGGCAAGCGGGAGGCGGTCGCAGCGGAGTCCGTCGCCGCAGACACCACGCCGCACCCAGCAGAGTGAGTGCGGCGAGACCCGCGGGCTCGGGCAGCTTCAGCACGACCTGCCAGGCGCTGGTGACCGGCACTCCCGTAGGTCCTCCCGGGTAGCCCACGGACACGATGAGCCGCCAGGTGTCGTTCGCTGGGAGCGATTGGGTGACGGAGATCGGGCTGGACAGGTCGATGTGCGCCCCGAGCTGATCCGTGAGGACGGCCTGGACGACGCTGCCGCTCATGGAGCCGGTGAGCGTGAATTGCGACGGCTCCAGCACGTAGAAGCTCACGTCCAAGGTCGAGACGCCGAAGCCGAGTGCCGAGCCGGTTCCCGAGATCTGGTCGAGCGAAATCTCGGAGTCCTGGCCGGCGAAATTCCCGGCCGAGGCGTCGAGCGAGCTGTGGAACTCGCTTGCGCCGGGCGCCGGAGCGTCGACCTCCTGCGAGTTATTCGTGTAACGGGAGTCGTAGGCGATCTGTAGGGTGGCCGCCGGCGACCGATTCGGCAGCAGCAGGACCGCGAGCAGCGCAACGGCAAGAGCTGGATGCGAACGCATGGAGTGACTTCCTCACGAGTCATTCTATCTCAAACGAAGCGCTGTACGAACACCAAATCGAGCCAGCGGTCGAACTTTCGCGCGACCTGGCGAAAGTGGGCCACGCGCTCGAAGCCCAGCTTCTCGTGCAGGCGCAGCGACGGCTCGTTGGCAGCGTCGATCGCACCCAGACACACGTGCTTGTCCAGCTCGCGGGCGCGCGGCAAGAGCGCCTCGAGCAGCGCGCGCCCGACCCCGCTGCGCCGGCGGTCGGCGCGCACGTGCACGGAGTGCTCCACGGTCGTGGCGTAGCCGGGCCACGCCCGCCAGTCACCGAACGACGCGAAGCCCCACACCTCGGCGCCCTCGGCTGCGACCAGCACCGGTCAGCCCTGGGCGCGCCGTGACTCGAACCACTCGCTGCGCTCTTCCAGCCTGGCCGGCACGCCGCTGTAGATCGCAGTCGAGCTCGCGATCACCTGGTTGTGGATCGCGAGGATTCCGGGCAGGTCGATGCGCTCGGCGGGTCGCACGATCATGGGGCAGGCCTCCGCGCCCCAGTCTACTCACTTCCAGGCCTGGCTGGCTGCGCGCGCGGCATCGTTGTCGGGGCGGGCCACGAGGCCCGTCTGACTCAGGCTGACCTGGTAGCGCGCGCCGTCGGCCATGGGCAGGTAGGTCGCGCTGCCGTAGAAGCCGTCGACCCAGGGGATCCAACCGGCGTGCGTCTGCGCGAAGGACCAGAAGTCGAGCCACGACTCGCGATGCAGCGGGTACACGCTGTGCGGCGCCGTGCGCTCTTGCTCGATCTCGCGGTAGCGGCCGCTGATGCGCTCCAGGCGGTAGTAGGCGTCCAGGCCGAGCACGTTGGCCAGCCCGTGCCACTTCAGCACGCGCGCGTCGACCATCCACTCGTCGCCCGCGAGCTCGAAGCGCTGTGTCTCGGCCCGATCCGCGCGGATCACCGCCGCCGTGAAGCGCTGGGGCGCGAGCGCCTGGAACTCGATCGAGAGCACCGGCTGTTCGTAGGTGAGTCGCGAGTAGGTGCGCAGGTTGAGCGCCACCACGAGCGCCAGCGCGCCGGCCGCCAGGGCGGTCACCACCAGGACGGCCAGAATCGCGCGCAGCGCCTTGCCCATGTGCCTCCATCGTCCCGGGCCCGGGGAATGTTGCACCCCCTGCGCCGCAAGCGACATGCGCGCCAGGTATGATCGCAGCGCACCTTTGGGGAGGACGCGATGCGCTTCGGGATCTTCTACGAGCACCAGCTCCCGCGCCCGTGGGGGCGCGACGACGAGTACCACCTGTTGCAGAACGCGCTCGAGCAGGTCGAGCTGGCCGACCGGCTGGGCATCGAGTACGTGTGGGAGGTCGAGCACCACTTCCTCGAGGAGTACTCGCACTCGAGCGCGCCCGAGGTGTTCCTCGCCGCGGCGAGTCAGCGCACGCGCAACATCCGGCTGGGCCACGGCATCATCCAGACCTCGCCGCTCTACAATCACCCCGCGCGCACGGCGGAGCGGGTGGCCACGCTCGACCTGGTATCGGGCGGGCGCGTAGAGTTCGGCTCGGGTGAGTCGGCGACCACCGGCGAGATGGGCGGCTTCAACGTCGATCCGTTCCTGAAGCGCGATCAGTGGCGCGAGGGGCTCGAGGTCGCGGTTCGCTGTCTCACCGAGACGCCGTTCGGCGGCGTCGACGGACGCTGGGTCAAGATGCCGCCGCGCAACGTGGTGCCCAAGCCGCGCCAGCGGCCGCACCCGCCGCTATGGGTGGCGTGCTCGCGGCGAGACACGATCATGCTGGCCGCCGAGCTGGGGCTGGGCGCGCTCACCTTCGCGTTCATCGATCCGGAGGAAGCGCGGGGCTGGACCGAGGCGCACGAGCGCCGGCTCGCGAAGTGCGTGCCGATCGGCGAACGGGTCAACACCGACGTCGCGTGCGTGACTCCCATGATGGTGCACCGCGACGAGCGCGAGGCGATTCGCCGCGGCCTCGAGGGCGGGAACTTCTTCGGCTACTCACTCGCGTTCTACGCTGCGTTCGGCAATCACGTGCCGGGCACGACCGACCTGTGGCAGGACTTCCAGGCCAAGCGCCACGAGCGCGGCTTCAACTCCGAGCTCGCGATCACCGAGCGCCAGGAGCTCGGCGCCAAGGTCGCACAGGGCGAGACCACGGCGCTGCGCGGCGCGGTCGGCACGCCCGACCAGCTGCGCGGCTACCTGCGCCGCTTCGAGGCCGCGGGCGTGGATCAGCTGATCTTCGTGCTGCAGGCGGGCAAGAACCGCCACGAGCACATCATGGAGGCGATCGAGCTGTTCGGGCGCGAAATACTCCCGGAGTTCAAGGAGCGCGACGAGAAGCAGCGCGCCGCCAAGGCCTCGCGCCTGGCGCCCTTGGTCGACGCCGCGCTCGCGCGCAAGGAACGCAAGACGCCGAGCATGCCCGAAGGCTACAACGTGCCCGCGGTGATGAAGGAGCTGGTGAAGGCCGCGGGCGGCGACGCGTTGCTCGAGAAGATCGCGGAGGAGGCGGCCGTGGGCGGTGACTCGCTCCGCAGCCTCGCGCCGCGCGAGGTGCCGCCGTCGGAGTGAGTCGCCGGGACCTGTGGATCGCCCTCGGGCTCGCGGCGCTCACCGCCGTCGCGTTCGAGGGCGTCGCGCGTTGCGGCTTCGTCGCCTTCGACGACGAGCAGTACGTGACCCACAACCCCATGGTGCTGGCCGGGCTGTCCTGGCGCGGGCTGGCCTGGGCGGCGACGACCTTCTGGGCCAGCAACTGGCATCCGCTCACCTGGCTCTCGCACATGCTCGACGTGTCGCTCTTCGGCACGACCGCCGCGGGTCACCACGCGACGAGCCTCTCGTTTCACCTGGCGAGCGCGGCCTTGTTCTTCGTCGCGCTCGCGCGCGCGACCGGCGAGCGCTGGACGGCGGCGCTCGCCGCGGGGCTGTTCGCGCTGCACCCGCTGCGCGTCGAGTCGGTGGTGTGGATCGCGGAACGCAAGGACGTGCTGTGTACGTTCTTCTATCTGCTCGCGCTGACTCTGTACGGGCGCGGCGCGCGGGGCTGGTCACTCGGCGCGTTCGTGCTGGCGCTCCTGGCCAAGCCGATGGCCGTGACCCTGCCGCTCGCGCTCTTCGTGGTCGACTTCTGGCCGCTGCGCCGCGCGCCCGCTGCGCGCCTCCTGCGCGAGAAGCTGCCGTTCGCGCTGCTGGCCGCCGCGTCCTGTGCCATCACGCTCTTTGCGCAGCTCACGATGGGTGCGAGCGAGGCCTGGATGCGGCCGCCGTTCTGGGCGCGGCTCGCGTTCGTGCCGGTCGAGTACCTCGAGTATCTCGAGCTGTCGTTCTGGCCCTCGGGGCTGGCCGTGCTCTACCCGGCACCCGGCACGGCGCTCGGGCTGGGCGAGGTCGTGCTCGCGCTGGCGGTGACCGCCGGTGTGACCGCGCTGGCCGTGCGCGAACGCGCGCGCCGGCCCTGGCTCCTGGCCGGCTGGGCGTGGTTCGGAGTCACTCTCCTGCCCGTGCTCGGCATCGTGCACGTGGGCTTCCAGGGCGTCGCCGACCGCTACTCGTACGTCCCGTCGCTCGGCCTGTGCAGCGCGCTGGCGTTCGCGGCGCGCGAAGCCGCCGACCGGCTGCGCGCTCCCACCGCTCTTCGGGCGGCCGCCGCTGCGCTCGTGCTCGGCACGCTCGGCCTCGCCACGCACCGCCAGGTCGCGTATTGGCGCGACGGCATGACGCTCTACGAGCGCGCGCTTCTGGTGACCCGCGACAACTTCGTGATCCACGAGTTCTACGCCAACGAGCTGGCCGACCTGGGCCGGCGCCCCGAGGCCTACGCGCACTACCGCGAGTCACTGCGCATCCGGCCCGATTTCCCCCATGGTCACTACGCGCTCGGGGTCATGTACGAGGAGGAAGGCCGCGACGCCGAAGCCATGGCCGAGTACCGCGAGGCGCTGCGCAGCAACCCCGACTTCGTGTCCGCCAACTTCAACCTGGCGAACCTGCTCGGCCAGGCGGGCCAGCTCGACGAGGCCGTGAGCCGCTACCGGCGCGTGCTCGAGCTCGAGCCCGGTCACCGCGGCGCGCAGAGAGGCCTGGCACTGGCCGAAAGCCTGCAGAAGGGGCCCGGCCGCTAGCGGCTCAGAATTCGAACGCGCGCGTCGCGCTGACTTCGCCCAGGAGCTCCACCGGGCTGTGTTTGTCGATGTGGCCGATCAGGCCACGGTAGACGCCGTAGCCGACCAGCTCGCGCAGGCGCGGCGCGAAGCGGCGCGCGGTCTCGACCGGAATGCCCAGCTGCTGGTTCTCCTGCTGGCGGATCCAGCCGGCGCAGTAATTCATGGCGATGCCCACGCGCACGGCGGAGCTGCGGTTCGCACCGCCGCCGTGCCAGAGGCTGCCGTGCCAGACCAGCACGCTGCCGCGCCGCATCTCGGCGGGGATCGAGTCGTGCTGCGAGCCGTAGACCGGGCTCGCGTCGCGCAGGTGCGAGCCGGGGATGATGCGCGTGGCGCCGTTCTCCTCGGTGAAGTCGGTGAGCGCCCACATCGAGTTGCACACCGTGGCCACGTGCGGCTTGGCCAGCGGCAGGAGCTGGTCGTCGGCGTGGATCGGCTGCGCGACCTCGCCCGGATGGATGGCGATGGAGGAGAGCGACGACACGAGACAGCCCGAGTCGAGCACGCCCTCGACCACCGGCAACACCGCCGGGTGTACGGGGATGGCCTCGAAGCGCGGCCCGTGGGCGAGCAGGTTGTACACGCGCTTGGTGCGGCGGCCCTCGAAGGTGTTCTCCGCGAAGCCGATGCCGAGCTCGCGCTCGAGCCGCGCCAGCTCTTCGAGCAGCGCGTCGGCCTCGGCCGTGGAGAAGGCGTTCTCCACGATCGTGTAGCCGTCGGTCTCGAGCCGCTTCCAGTGAGTCGCCAGCGCTTCGGATTCCATGGCCGCGGTATGATACGCCGCGCGGAGGGTCGGGTCTCGGGCAAGAGCGGCGAGCGGCGGCATGGAGGCTTCAAGCGGCGTCGCCCGCCCGTCGGCGCCGCGCCGGGCGCGCTCGTCTTTCCGCCGGGCAGCACGCGGCTCAACGTGATCCGCTACGACAAGACCCAGCTCGTCGAACGCAAAGACGTGCCGCTCGACGAGCTGCCCGGGCTGATCGCGCCCGGCCAGGTGACCTGGCTCGAGGTCGAGGGCCTGGGCAACGAGGACGCGCTGCGGCGCATCGCCGAGCTCGTGCGCATCCACCCGCTCGCGCTGGCCGACATCGTGAACGTGGGCCAACGGCCCAAGGCCGAGGCCTACACCGAGTTCGAGCTCGTGGTGTGTCGCGCGCCGTGCCCCCGCTCGCCGCTCGAGTTCGACCTGGAGCAGGTGAGTCTGGTGCTCGCGAGCGACGTGGTGGTGACTTTCCACGAGGGCGAGCGCGACGTGTTCGAGCCCGTGCGCGAGCGCATCCGCCGCGGCGGCGTGGTGCGCACGCTGGGCACCGACTACCTGCTGTACGCGCTGGTCGACGTGTTGATCGACGGCTACTACCCGGCGATCGAGGCGCTGGGCGACAAGCTCGAGTCACTCGAGGAGCGCGTCTCGGCCCGGCCCACGCGCGCGATCCTGCGCGAGATCCACCACGTGCGCCACGAGCTCTTGAACTTCGTGCGCGTGGTGCACCAGCAGCGCGACGCCGTGGGTGCGATGATGCGCGCCGACCACCCGCTGGTCGGCCCCGACGTGAGCCTGTACCTGCGCGACTCACTCGACCACGCGCTGCAGATCAGCGACGTGCTCGACTCGTTCCACGAGATCTCGCTGGGCCTGATGGAGGTCTACCACTCGAGTCTCTCGCAGCGCACCAACGAGATCATCAAGGTGCTCACGATCCTGTCCAGCATCTTCATCCCGCTCACGTTCATCGTGGGCATCTACGGCATGAACTTCGAATACATGCCGGAGCTGCACTGGAAGTACGGCTACCTGCTGGCCTGGGGCATCATGGCCGCGGTCGCGATCGGGCTGCTCGCCTACTTCCGGAGCGCCGGCTGGCTGGGGAACGGCGACCGCGAGTGAGGCGTATCCTCGGAGCCGGCTCGCGCGACAACAGGGCAGGAGGTCCCCCATGTCCGAAGCCAGGCTCGAGTCCGCCATCCCGGTCCTCCCCGTAAAGGACGTGCCCAACGCCGTCGCGTTCTACCGCGAGCGCCTGGGCTTCGCGCCGCGCTTCGAGTACGGCCCCTACGCGGGCGTCGCGCGCGGGCCGATCGAGGTGCATCTCGACGGCGGCGCGCCGCCGTCACCGATCCGTGTTCGTTTCGCGGTGAGCGGGATCGACGGGCTGTATGCCGAGCTCGAGCAGCAGGGCGTGATCCATCCCGCCGAGCCGCTCGAGACCCAGCCCTGGGGCATGCGTCAGTTCAGCGCGCTCGACGCGGACGGGAACCGACTCACCTTCGCCGAGCCCGCCCAGCCCGAGGCCGGGTCCGAGCCCGCGAAGCGGCGCTTCGCGATCCTGTTCACGCACGTCGACGGCGAGCTCCAGAAGCTCAGGAAAGAAGACGTGCCGCGGCTGATGGAGCGCCACCGGCTGTGGCAGGCCGAGACCGACGCGCAGGAGCGCTCTTCGCTGGTCTACTTCGCGCCCGCAGCGCAGGCACGCACGGTGCGGCTCCACCCGGACGACCGCCTCTCGGTCGAGCCGGGCGGGTTCGCCGGCGGGAAGGAGGCGCTCGGGGGCTTCACGATCGTCGAGGCCGAGTCGACCGACGAGGCCGTCGAGATCGCCCGGCGCCACCGCTGGATGGTCGGCTCGAACGAGGTGCGCGAGATCCAGGCGCCGCCGGGCGCGAAGACCTGGATCCGCTCGCGCTAGCGCAGCCGCTCTTCGAGCTCCTGCCACGACAGGCCGAAACGCGCGAGATACTTGCGCAGGCGGTCGGCGTCGTTGGTCTTCGAGCGCTGCGCGCGAGACACTGCGAACAGGCGGCGTCCGGCTTCGGACAAGGTGCGTGACTCGGCGCAGACGCGCAGGACCGCGGAGAGCTGCGCCGAGTCGAACAGGTCGAGCCCGGCGCGCTGCTGCGGGCCGAGCACGCGCGCGACCTCGTCCTCGGCGGCATGGCCGCCGCCGGACCAGGCGGCGCGCAGCCGGCCGAGCTCCTCCTCGACCACGGGCTCGTCGATGCGGCCGCCACGGGCGAGCGTGGCCATGCGCACGAGCGCGGCGTTGAAGTCACGGAAGTTGCCGGGCCAGGCCGAGCTCGGGTCGGTCGCGAAGGCCAGGAACTTCTGCCGCGCCTCGCGGTTGAAGGTGACTCGCGCGCCCGTGCGCGCGGCCCACTGCTCGAGCTCGTAGTCGAGATTCGGCTCCACGTCTTCGGGCCGGGCGCGCAGCGGCGGCAGCGTGAAGGTCCACAGGTCGATGCGCGTCAGCAGGTCTTCGCGGAAGCCGCCCTGGCGCACCGCCTCGCGCAGGTCGCGGTTCGTGCCGGCGATCAGCTGGAAGTCACTCTTCGCCTCCTTCTCGCTGCCGAGCGGCAGGAAGCGCTTCTCCTCGATCGCGCGCAGGAGCATGGCCTGCTCGTCGGGCCCGAGCTCGCCGATCTCGTCCAAAAACAACACGCCCCCGTCGGCCGCGCGCAGCAGCCCCGGCCGGTCCTGCATGGCGCCGGTGAACGCGCCCTTCACGTGACCGAACAGCGCCGACGTGGCGGCGTCGCCGCGCAGGGTCGCGCAGTTCACCTCGACGAAGCGGCCGGTCACCTGGCGCCGCGACTGCTTCAGCGCGTGGATGCGCTGCGCGAGCTGTGACTTGCCGGCGCCGGTCGGCCCCATGAGCAGGATCGGCGCGGTGGAGGCGATGGCGACGCGCTCGATGCGCTCGACCAGCGCGTTGAAGGCGGCGTTGCGCGTCGCGATGCCCGACTTCAGGAACGAGAGACTCTCGGCCTGCTCGCGCGAGAAGCGCGAGGCCAGCCGGTCGTACTTCGACAGATCGAGGTCGATGATCGTGTACGAGCCCGGCCCCTGGCGCGCGCCGCGCGCGGGCGGCGCGGTCTGCAGCAGGCGCCCCGGGATGTGGCGTGTCTCGGTCAGCAGAAACAGGCAGATCTGCGCCACGTGCGTGCCCGTGGTCACGTGCACGAGATACTCCTCGTCCTCGGGCGCGAAGCGGTAGGCGCGCGCGAAGTCGTGCAGCGCGCCGTACACCTCCTCGAAGTCCCAGGGGTCGCGGAGCCCGAGCTCGTGCACGCGCAGCTCGGTCTCGGGCGAGGCGGTCGCGATGTCGGCGGTGACCTGGCGCGCGAGGCTCGCGAAGCGCCGCTCCGAGAACAGCTCGAAGCGCGCGATCGCCAGGTCCGGGTGCCGGCACAGGTCGACGCTGGGCCGCCAGCGCTCCCAGCGCGCCGACCCGCGCGGCGCGTCGAGCTGCGTTCCCAGGAACCCGATCGCGACGGTGCGGGCCATGGATGCGATAATTATAGCTAGTCATCTAGCGGATCAGCTAGACTGAGGACCGTGTGGGGCCCGGATTGCTAGCCCGGGGCCTGGCACGCGGGGTGCTCTAGAGCCCCGCCAAAACCGCGATAAAGAGAAGAGAGCGGAACGGCCGGCCGGGGCGATCTCGACACCCGCCCCGGCCGGCCCAGACCGGAGAGAGACAATGGCTAGCGACCTCCCCTACGAGACCTTCCAGCCGGACGGCGGCGTGCCCGTGAAGTCGTGGACACGCGGCGTCCCGTTCGAGCCTTCCGCGCGCAAGCAGCTCGAGAACATCGCGCGCCTGCCGTTCATCCACCGCTGGGTCGCCGCCATGCCCGACGTGCACTGGGGCATCGGCGCGACCGTGGGCAGCGTGATCGCGACTCACGGCGCCGTGGTGCCGGCGGCGGTGGGCGTGGACATCGGCTGCGGCATGATGGCCGTGCGCACGACGCTGGGCGCGAGTGACCTGCCGGACGGCCTGCGCGAGCTGCGCAGCCAGATCGAGCACGCGGTGCCGCACGGCCTCAGCAAGGCGCGCGGCCGCCGCGACAAGGGCTCGTGGGGCACGCCGCCCGCCGACGCCGACGCCGAGTGGCAAAGGCTCGCGCCGCGTTTCGACGCGATCACGGCCAAGCACGGCAAGATCAAGAACTCGAATCACCGCGTGCACCTGGGCACGCTGGGCACGGGGAATCACTTCATCGAGGTGTGTCTCGACGGCGAGCAGCGCGTGTGGGTGATGCTGCACTCCGGCTCGCGCGGCGTGGGCAACGCGATCGGCCGCTACTTCATCGAGCTGGCCAAGAACGACATGGGCGAGCGCCTGGGCTCGCTGCCGGACAAGGACCTGGCCTGGTTCGACGACGGCAGCACTCACTTCGCCGACTACGTGGAGGCGGTGAGCTGGGCGCAGGACTTCGCGCTCGCGAACCGCCGGCTGATGATGAAGCACGTGCTCGAGGCGCTCGGGCGCACGCCGGGGGTCCGCCCGTTCCAGGCCACCGACGTGGCCGTGAACTGCCACCACAACTACGTGGCGCGCGAGACTCACTACGGGAAGGACGTGCTCGTGACCCGCAAGGGCGCGGTGCGCGCGCAGCGCGGCGACCTGGGCATCATTCCCGGCAGCATGGGCACGCGCTCGTACATCGTGCGCGGCAAGGGCAACCCGGAGAGCTTCATGAGCTGCAGTCACGGCGCGGGCCGCGCCATGGGCCGCGGCGAGGCGAAGCGCCGCTTCAGCCTGGCCGACCACGTGGAGGCCACGGCGGGCGTGGAGTGCCGCAAGGACGCCGGCGTGATCGACGAGACCCCGGGCGCCTACAAGCCGATCGACGCGGTCATGGAGGCGCAGAAGGACCTCGTGGACGTCGTGTACGAGCTCCGCCAGGTCGTTTGCGTGAAGGGCTGAGTCATGCTGTCGATCGACGGCTCCCAGGGCGAGGGCGGCGGCCAGATCCTGCGCAGCGCGCTCGCGCTGGCGCTGATCACCGGCACGCCGTTCCGCATCGACAAGATCCGCGCGGGCCGCAAGAAGCCGGGCTTGCTCCGGCAACACCTGGCCGCGCTGCGCGCGGCGGTCGAGATCGGCCAGGCCGAGGCGGGTGACCCGCAGCTCGGCGCCGAGTCACTCGAGTTCCGCCCGGGCCGGGTGAAGCCGGGGGAGTACCGCTTTGCGGTGGCCACCGCCGGCAGCGCCTGCCTCGTGGTGCAGACCGTGCTGCCGCCGCTCCTGCTGGCCGACGGGCCCTCGCGGCTTGTGGTCGAAGGCGGGACTCACAATCCGGCTGCTCCCCCCTGGGACTACCTGGCGCGCGTGTTCTTTCCGCTGCTGGAGCGGATGGGGCCGCGCGTGCGCACCTCGCTCGAACGCCACGGGTTCTATCCCGCGGGCGGCGGCCGGCTTTGCGTCGAGATCGAGCCCGTCCCGAAGCTGCGCGGCTTCGAGCTCACCCAGCGCGGCGCGCTCGTGACTCGCCGCGCGCGCGCGATCCTGTCCCATCTGCCGCGCGAGATCGGCGAGCGCGAGCTGGAGACGCTGCGCAGAAAGCTGTCCGACTTCGAAGGCGCCTGCGCGGTCGAGCACGTGGACAGCCCGGGCCCGGGCAACGCGCTCCTGGTCGAGCTCGAGTGCGAGCACGTGACCGAGCTGTTCGCGAGCTTCGGCGAGCGCGGCCTGCGCGCGCACGTGGTCGCGGAGCGCGCCGTGGAGCAGGTGCGCGACTATCTCATGCGCGACGTGCCGGTGGGCCCGCAGCTCGCCGACCAGCTCGTGCTGCCGCTCGCGCTCGCGGGCGAAGGCGAGTTCCGCACCGGCCCGCTCACGCCGCACGCGTACACCAACCTCGACGTGGTGCAGCGCTTCCTGCCCGCACGCGCTCTGGTGAGTCCGGTGACGGGCGGCGGCTTCGCGCTGCGCTTCAGCTAGTCCAGGCCAGGCGTCCGCCGCGCGCCGCGAGCCGCAGGCGAGCGAACGTCAAGTCAGTCGCGAGAGCCAGTCGTTGGCGAAGCGCTCGATCGCGTCGAGCGGCGGCGCGCCCAGCGCCATGAGCGGCACGATCAGGCGACTCACTCCCAGGTCGCGGTAGCGCTTCACGGCGTCCACGCCCTCCGCGGCGGGGATCCACATGCACGAGACCTCGACCGTCTTCGGATCGCGGCCGGCGCGCGCGCAGGCCGCGGCAAGCTCCTTCAGCATGGGCTCGAGCTGCGCCACGCTGGCCGTCGGCGCATACCAGCCGTCGCCGTGCTTCGCCACGCGCTCGAACGCCTTGCCCTTCGAGCCGCCGATCACGATCGGCACGCCGGGCTTCTGCTCGGGCAGGGGATGGCTCTTGAAGCCGCTCCAGCGGATGAAGTCGCTCCGGTGCTCGACCACGTTGCCCGACCACGCCTTGCGCAGCGCGACCACGTAGTCGTCGAAGCGCTCTCCGCGGCGCTCGAACGGCACGCCGAGCGCCTCGAACTCCTCGCGCAGCCAGCCGATGCCGAGCCCCAGCATGAGCCGGCCGTGCGACACGAAGTCCAGGCTCGCGGCCTGCTTGG
This sequence comes from Myxococcota bacterium, assembly GCA_035498015.1. Lineage (NCBI taxonomy): Bacteria > Pseudomonadati > Myxococcota > Myxococcota bacterium. The sequence continues at coordinate 10,369 of DATKAO010000176.1, read as the reverse complement.
CGAGATACAGCGGGTTGGTCTGCGGCAGGATGTTGACGCCGGTGCCCAGGCGGATGCGCTGGGTGCGCGCCGCGATCGCGGTCAGCGCGACCAGCGGGTCGACGAAGTTCGTCTCGGGAGTCACTCCCATCTTGCCGTCGGCGCTGTAGGGATACTTGGAGCGATAGTCGATCGGCACGACCACGTGCTCGAACGTCCAGACCGACTCGATGCCGACCTGCTCGGCCTTCTCGGCGATGGCCAGCATGGGCTCGACCGACGGCACGCCGATGTTCACGGGAATGAGACCGACCTTCATTGCGGGGACCTCCGGGGCGTCAGTCTACGACGCGAGCTCGATCGCGATCCACCAGCGGCGGGTCTCGCCGGGCGAGAGCAGCCCGTGCGTGCCGCGCGCTCGCGCGCGCTCCAGCTCGTCGTCGTCGCCGACCCCGGGCTCGAGCGCCAGGTTGAAGTACGGCGCCGTGCCCGCGCCGGACCAGCGCGCGTAGTTCTGCCAGAGGCCCACGAACGGGAGCTGTGCGGGGTCGAAGCGCATGCGCAGCGCCTCCCGGCCGTCGCCAGCCAGGAGTGCGGCCTCGCCGCGAGTCACCGGGACGAAGCGCTTGCCGCCCTCCGGCCGGAAGCCCGGCGCGCCCGGGTCCGGGACCACACCGATCGGTGTCGCGAACGGCACCTCGATGCGCATGCCGGGCTCGATCGCGAACAGCGCGTGCAGGCAGTACACGAACGGGAGCTCGCGCGCGTCCTCGCTCGTGAGCGTGTACTCGAGCTCGACCCGGGGCGCGCGCGGCGCGAGCCGCAGCAGGCGCTCGAGCCCGTAGCAGCGGGCCGGGCCGCCGCGCACGGAGAGGGCGAGCTCGGACTCCGTGGCCCGCGCCACGGTCCACGGCCGCGACCAGAGCTCGCCGTGCACGGCCGGGAAACACTCGTCGATCCCGCCCGTGTCGTGCCGTGCGACGTACGACTCACCGGGCCTCGCCGGCCGGCGCTCGAGGAACGGGTTGGTCCACAGCCACTCCCGGCCCGTGAGCCGATCGCGCAGGCTCGTGATCTTCCCGCCGAGCTCGGGCATGACTTCGAGCGAGAGCGCGGCGTTCTCGAGCCGGATGCGGCTCAGGACAGGAATCCGCCGTCCACGGTGAAGCTGGCGCCGGTCACGAAGCCCGCTTCGGGGCCGACGAGATAGGCGACCATGCTCGCAACGTCGGCCGGCTGGCCGTAGCGCGGCAGCGCCATGAGCCGCTTCAGCGACTCGGCGAAGTCGCCTTGGGCGGGGTTCATCTCGGTGTCGATCGGGCCGGGCTGCACGTTGTTCACCGTGATGCCGCGCGGGCCGAGATCGCGCGCCAACCCCTTGGTGAGGCCGACGATCGCGGCCTTGGTCATGGCGTACACGGCACCGCCCGCAAACGGCATGCGCTCGGCGTTCACGCTGCCGATCGTGACGATCCGCCCGCCCTCGCGCAGGTGGCGCGCCGCGGCCTGCGCGGCCGCGAACGCGGAGCGCACGTTGATCGCCACCATGCGGTCGAAGTCGGCGAGCGTGAACTTCTCGAGTGACTCGACGATGGCGATGCCGGCGTTGTTCACCAGCACGTCGAGCCGGCCCAGCGCGCGCGCGACCTCGTCGACCGCTGCCTGCACGGCCGCGGGGTCCGCCGCGTCGGCGCGCAACGCGAGCGCGCGGCCCCCCGCTTCGCGCACCGCGCGCGTCACCTCTTCCGCGCGCTGCGGCGAGGCCGCGTACGTGATCGCCACGTCGGCGCCCTCGCGCGCGAGCCGCGTCGCGATCGCCGCGCCGATCCCGCGCGAAGCCCCAGTCACCAGCGCCACCTTCCCGCTCAGCGTCCCCATGCCAGCGCTTCCCAAAGCCCGTCAGCTCATGTGGCCCCGGCGCGGGGCTCGAGCTTGAAGAACCAGGCCCCGCCCGAAGACACCCGGGCAGCCTGCGGATACTTCGCGACGGCGACCTGACCCAGCTTGGTTCGGGTCTCCTCGTCCTGTACACGCACGAGTGTCACCGGATAGCGCTTGCCCGAGATGCGCACGATCGCCTGGCCGTTCTGGTCGGCCTTCTTGTACCAGGTCTTGCCCGGCGGCTGGGTCAAGCTGCACGGGATGTACGCCACACCCTCGTTCACGAGCACCCAGGTGGTGCGCGAGGCGCTCTCGTAGGCGAGCTGCATCTCCACCTCCTGCACGTCTTTGGCGAAGTTCCAGTCCGCCGGAGGCTGCGAGACCCACTCGCCGGCCTGCAGTGACCCGCCGGGAATCGGCCCCAGGGGGCCGTCGTGGAAGCGCGCGCCGACGAACACGGCTCCGATGGCGACGACCAGGACGACGAGAAGGATCACGAGGCCTTTCACGATCCGACCGAGCATCACGAGTCTCCTCCGCGCCGAAGGGGCGCGATCGTGGTGGTGAGAGCGAGCATATCGCGGGCGCAGGAGAAATGGACTCCGGCGGCGCCGACTCCGGCAGCCAGGGCGAGCCCAGACCACACCGGCCGGGAGCAGCACTCACTCCCCCGTGGCGGCGGCGGTCAGCCGCTCGCGCGACCAGACCGTGAACGCAGTCACCACCGATGCCATCACCGCTGCCGCCGCCACCAGCGCGTGCTCCGGCCCGAACCAGGTCACGAGATAGCCGCAGAACAGCGCGCCGATCGGCCCCGCGCCCAGGAGCGAGAACGAGAAGAAGCTCATGACTCGCCCCGCCTGCCCCGGCGGGGCGTCCTCCTGCATGATCGTGCGCGCCATGCTCATCGCGAGCCCGCCGCACATGCCCCACAGGTAGATCAGCGCGGTCGTGAGCGGGAACTCGAAGCCCATGCCGATCAGCGCGAGCACGGCGGCGCCGACCGCCTGGGCGCGGATCAGCGCGCGGCGCCGGTGCTTCACGTCGCCCACGCGCATCAGCGCAACCACCGTGGTGAGCAGCCCGAGTGAGTTGGCGGCGTTCAGGAGCCCCAGATCCGCCGAGGAGCCGTGATAGCGCTCGCGCACGAGCAGCGGCACGGTCACGATGTACGAGCCCATGAAGCACACGCCCATGGCCACGTTCTGCAGCACGACCATGCGCATCTCGGGCGCGGCCCACACGGTGCGCGCGCCTTCGGCGACCGACGCGAACAAGTCGCGCAGCCAGTGCGCGTCCTCCGCGCGCGGCGGATGATCGGCGCGCACGCGCGCCAGCACGAGCGCCCCCAGCCCCAGCGCCGCGATCTGCAAGGCCAGGATCGGGTACGCCCCGACGGCATCCGCGCGCGACGCCAGCAGGAACCCCGCGATCTGCGCGCCGAACTGCACGAAGCTCGCGCGGATCACCGTCTGCTGGATGCCGGTCTCGGCCACGTCGTTCAAGAGTGAGTCGCGCGCGGGAGTCACGAAGGCCTGCGCCAGACCCATCGCCACCGCGTACGCGAGCATCGCGCCGAAGCGCAGCGTGCCGGTCGCGAGCAGCCCCACGAGAAACAGGGGTGGCAGGAGCGCGAGACTCTGCGCGAGCACGGCGATGCGCCGGCCGCCGAAGTGATCGGCGAAGCTGCCGCCCACCAGCATCAAGAGCGACGCCGGCACGAGCAGAGCCATCTGCGCCAGACCGACCATGCGCGGCTCTTCGTGCAGCACCATGGTCACGAGCCACGCGAACAGCACGGAATGGATCCCGAACGCGAGGAACCACGAGCTCGTGCCGAGGAGATAGAGCCGCAGCGGTTTCAGGGGCGCGAGTCTAGCGCGCCGCGTCGCGGGCCTGCTGGCGCCTCAGGCCGCCTTGCCGGCCGCGATGTCCGCGGCCAGCTTGAGTGCGTCTTCCAGGCTCCCGCAGTCGTAGGTCGACAGGCCGCCGTCGCTGGCGCTCTTCGACCAGCGCTTCGCGCCCATCTTGGCCACCGTGCTCGAGCCGTGCGCGTTCACGATCGCGCGCACGCCCGCGCGCTTGGCGAGAAACACGCCGCGGTCGTTGATCCACGCCAGGTCGGCCTGCGAAGGCACGCCGGGGTTGCGGGTCAGATCCACGATCCAGGTCAAGACGCCGAGGCGTCCTGCCTCGGCCATGGCCTTTTCCAGTGCCTCGCGGAAGTGCGGCGTGCACAGCGAATGCCAGCCGCCGACCAGCGCACGCTCGCCCGGGTGGTGGTCGACGCTGATGGTGCCTTCCATGGTGAACAGGTTGCGCTCTGGCACTGGAGTCACTCCGCTCGGGTCAATCGGTCCCGTCGGGATCGGCAGGGCCGCAAGCCGGCTTTACGCCAGCGGGAGTCACTTCCCCCACGATGAGACGGCATTCACCGACCGCCGCGGACAAATCCGCCGGCGCCGCCGAGTCGTATCTGACAGGTCGGCACATTTGCGCCAAGGAGAACCATGCGTAGTCTTGCATTCACGACCGTGTCTCTTGCCGCCCTCGGACTGATCGCGGCACCCGCCCAGGCCGGCATGGGCGTGCACAAGCAGAAGGACGACAACCGGCTGGTCCTGGCCTTCCACGCGATGTACGGCGTCGACGGGCCTTTCGTTGGCGATACGAACCCGGTACGGGGCATCCCGGGCGACGAGGCGCCGTGGGTGGTGAAGTCGGTCCATGGCTCGCTCACCGCTTCGGGCCATCTCGTGGTCCAGGTGCGCGGGCTCGTGTTCAAGGACGACCCGTCGGTTCCGCCCGAGCTGCGCGGCAAGAACGACGAGACCGAGTTCCGTGCGCTCGTGAGCTGCGTGACCGAGGGCACGACCGACACGCCCACCCAGAACGTCGAGACGCTCACGGGCTTCAAGACCGGCCCGCAGGGCAACGCGAACATCAACGCCCGGCTCACCCTGCCCAATCCGTGCGTCGAGCCGATCGTGATGATCCTCGCGGGCTCCGAGGAGAAGTGGTTCGCGATGACCGGCTTCGAGACGGAAGGCAGCGACGACTGACTCGCCTCTGGTCCGAGGGAAGGGACCCGAGCCGAGCGCACCGCAGCTCCTCGATCTGGCGGCGAGCATCGGCCGCCTGCATCGGCTCCGGGCGCTCGGCTCTCTTCTCAGATCGCGGGCACGTTCATGACTTCGCGCACCTCGATCGCGCCCCAGGCGGCGTGCGGGCAGCGCGCGGCCAGCTCGAGCGCGGCCCTGCGATCGGGCACGGCGACCAGCGCGTAGCCGCCCACGATCTCCTTGGTCTCGGCGAACGGACCGTCGGTCACGACGGCCTTCCCGGCGTGGATCTCGACCCGGCGGCCCGGCGGGTCTTTCGCCAGACCCGCGCACTCCACGTAGACCTTGTCGCGCTTCAGTGACTCGGTCCACTTCATCATCTGGTCGTATTTCGAGCCGTCGGGGTCGGTGAGCTTCCCGTCCTCGAGAAACACGAGCAGGAAGCGCGTGCCCGGCGCCGGCGGCGGGTCGCCGACCTCGCGCATGGCCTGGTGCAGCCCGACCGTGCCGGCGCGCGCGTGCGGACAACGCTTCGCCAGCTCGAGCGCCTCGGCGGCGTCCTTGGCGTCGACCAAGAAATAGCCGCCGATCACCTCCTTGCTCTCGGCGAACGGGCCATCGGTGACTTCGCGGCGCGCGCCGGAGAGGCGCAGGCGCGCGCCTTGCGCCTCGGGCATGAGCGGCGCGCCGCCGCGCATCTTGCCGGCCGCAGTCAGCTCGCCGGCGTACTTGCCCATCTCGGGCATGGTCACGTTCTCGCGTGCGGCCTGGCCGCGCGGATGCAGGATCAGGAGCATGTATTCCATGGCTTTCTCCTCTCGAATCACTCGTGTGGGGTGCGCACCTGGCGCACCTCGACGCTGCCCCAGCGCGCGTGCGGCACGCGCCCGGCGAGCTCCAGCGCAGCCGCCCGCGAGGCCACCCGCATGAGCGCGAAGCCGGCCACGACCTCCTTGGTCTCGGCGAACGGCCCGTCGACGACGAGTGTCTGTGCCTCGCGCTGCTCGACGAACGCGGGGGGTGTCTCGCGCGGCAGGCGCCCGCCGGCCACGTGCACCCCCTCGCGTTTGCGGTCGAGCGTGAAGGCGCGCATCTCCGCGATGCGAGGGGCGACCGGTCCGGCGTCACTGGGATCGCTGCGGTAGAGAAAGGCGTAGAGCTCGCCCTGCCCTTCGCGCTGGAGCCACGGGTCGCGCGCCAGGGCGCGCACTTCGATCACGCCCGCGCGCGCCCAGGGGCAGCGCTTGGCGATCTCGATCGCAGCGGCGCGGTCGGCCACGTCGATCAGGTAGCAGCCGCCGACGACCTCGCGCGGCTCCTCGAACGGGCCGCTCGTGACCAGCGTGGCTCCGCGGCGCACGCGCAAGCGCGCCCCTTCGGCCTCCGAGGCGAAAGGTCCCGCTGCCGTGACCAGCACGCCCTCCGCCTCGAGCTCGCGCGCGAAGCGCAGCATCTCGTCCACGGCTACCGGCGAACGCTGGCCCTCGTCTCGGCGGTCCTCGACCAAGAGCAAGAACTCCACTTCGGCTTCCTCCTGCCCGTACGACGCGCGAGGGTCCGGGAAAACGACGCCGCGCCCGAAGAAATGTATTCTGCGCCCCGAATTCGCCGGAGGGGTGCGCGATGTCGGAAAGCCTGCTCGAGCTCCTGGCCCAGCGCCGTGGCGAAAGCTTCGCCCTGCACGAGCGCTACCTGAACACGCAGCACGCGCGCGTGCTGCGCACCATCGGCTTCGACCGCCGCTACGTGCGCGCCCAGGGTCCGTACCTGTGGGACGACGAGGGCAACCGCTATCTCGACCTGTTGTCGGGCTACGGCGTGTTCGCGGTGGGCCGCAACCACCCGGCGATCGTCGGCGCGCTGCGCGAGGTGCTGGAGGGCGAGCTGCCGAGCCTGGTGCAGATGGACGTGTCCCTGCTCGCGGGCATCCTGGCCGAGAGACTCGTGCCGACCTTCCCCGGCGGGCTGGACAAGGTGTTCTTCTGCAACTCGGGCGCCGAGGCGGTCGAAGCCGCGATCAAGTTCGCCCGCTACGCCACGCGCCGCGAAGGCATCGTGTACTGCGACCACGCCTTCCACGGACTCACCATGGGCGCGGTGTCACTGAACGGCGACGACATCTTCCAGGAAGGCTTCGGGCCCATGCTGCCCGGCTGCCACCGGATCCCGTTCAACGACCTGCAGGCGCTGGAGCATGCGCTCGCCAAGCGCGACGTCGCGGCGTTCATCGTCGAGCCGATCCAGGGTCACGGCGTGCACGTGGCGCACCCCGAGTATCTGCGCGAAGCCGGCCGCCTGTGCCGCCAGCACGGCACGCTGTTCGTGGCCGACGAGGTGCAGACGGGCCTCGGCCGCACCGGCCGCATGTGGGCGGTGGAGCACTGGGGCGCGGAGCCCGACATGCTGCTGATGGCGAAGGCGCTGTCCGGCGGCTTCGTGCCCGTGGGCGCGGTGGGCATGCGGCGCGACGTGTTCGACGCGCTGTTCAGCTCCATGGTGCGCGCACCCGTGCACGGCTCGACCTTCTCGAAGAACAATCTGGCCATGGCTGCGGGCATCGCGACCCTGCGCGTGCTGAAGGAGGAGAACCTGGTCGAGCACGCCGCGAAGCTCGGCGAGTCACTCATCGCCGACCTGCGCCAGCTGGTCGACAAGCACGAGTTCCTGCACCACGTGCGCGGCAAGGGCATGATGATCGCGCTCGAGTTCGGCGAGCCGAAGAGCCTCTCGCTGCGTGCCGCCTGGAAGCTGCTCGAAGCCGCCCAGCCCGGCCTGTTCAGCCAGATGATCACGATCCCGCTGTTCAAGAAGCACCGCATCCTGTCGCAGGTCGCGGGTCACGGCTGCAACGTGGTGAAGTTCCTGCCGCCGCTCGTGATCGGCGAAGACGACCGGCGCTGGATCCGCGCCTCGTGCGACGAGGTCATCGCCGACACGCACAAAGTGCCGGGCTCGATCTGGGATCTGGGCAAGACACTCGCCGCGCACGCGATCAAAGCGCGCCGCGCGTCGTAGTCGTCAGGCCGGGGCCGGCCAGGGGCGGATCAGCCCGACCGCCCCGAGCGCCCAGCCGTCAAGCGCCAACCGGGGTGGCGCAGGAACTCGACGTAGAACCGCACCTTGCCCAGGGGCTGGACCTCGTGCGGGATCTCGGGCTCCACGATGCCGGGTAACAAAGGCGAGAGCGTGTGCTCTTCGGGCGGTTCGAGAATCCGGTAGCGGAGAGAGCCTTCGAGGACGCAGATACGTCCCCACACGCCGGCTTTCGTGGTGTGCCGGTGGCGCAGGCCGTCAGGGAGCGTCGCTTCGGAGAACTCTCGGGTTCGCTGATAGGGAACGACGTCCGGTGGCAGGCTCTTCACGTAAGACTATCTCGGCCGGCTTGGATCGAGGCGGGGTTCTCGATCGGGCGTGTGAGGTCCATTGTAGTCATCGCGCCAGCTCGCGCAGCCTCCGCTCGAGATAGGCTCGTTCGGGCGCTGTCGCCGCGCTCGCCAGCGCGGCGCGGAACGCCTCGACCGCTTCACGGCCCCGGCCCGCGCGGCGCAGCAGATCGGCGCGGGCCATGAGATACGGCGGGTAGCTCACGAGTGACTCGGCCAGCTCCGGCGCGTCGAGCAGCGCGAGCCCCGATTCGGGGCCGTCGGCGAGCGCGATCGCCACGGCTCGGTTCAGCTCGATCACCGGCGAGGGCTGCAGCCGGAGCAAGTGACCGTAGAGCGCCGCGATCGCGCGCCAGTCGATCGCGGCGAAGCTCGCGGCCGCGACGTGGTGCGCGGCGATGCCCGCCTGAAGCGCGTAGGGCCCTGACGCCTCGGGCGGGCCGAGTGCGGCCGCCAGCGACCTCCCTTCCGCGATCTGCGCGTGGTCCCAGCGCGTGCGGTCCTGCTCCTCGAGCGGCACGCCTGCGCCCGAGGCGTCGACGCGCGCATCGCGGCGCGCGTCGTGCAGCAGCATGAGCGCGAGCAGCCCGCGCACCTCCGCATCGCCCGGCATGAGCTCGGCCAGCACGCGGCCCAGGCGGATCGCCTCGGCGGCCAGCTCGCGCCGCACCAACGCGTCACCGGCGCTCGCCGCGTAGCCCTCGTTGAAGATCAGATACAGCACGGCCAGCACGGCCTCCCGCCGCTCGGGCAGTGACTCGAGCTCGGGCACGCGGTAGGCCACGCCGGCCTCGCGCAGCTTGGCTTTCGCGCGCACCAGCCGCCGCGCCATCGCGCTCTCGTCGACCAGGAACGCGCGCGCGATCTCCGCGGTCGACAGACCCCCGAGCGTGCGCAGAGTGAGTGCGACCTGCGCCGGCTGCGCCAGCGCGGGGTGGCAGCAGGTGAAGATCAGGCGCAAGCGCTCGTCGGGAATGTCCTCGGGCTCCACGGGCTCCTGCTCGTGGGCCGTGAGCTCCGCCTCGAGCTCGAGCGCATGCTGCTTGTCCAGGCGCGTCGCGCGCCGGCGCAGGCGGTCGAGCGCCTTGCGCCGGGCCGCGGTCAAGAGCCACGCGCCCGGCCGGCGTGGCACGCCGTCGGCGGGCCAGCGCTCGAGCGCGGTCGCGACCGCGTCGGCGAACGCGTCCTCGGCGAGATCCAGGTCGCGAAGCTCCGCGAGCAGCGCGCCGAGCACCACGCCCGACTCCGCGCGAAACACTCGCTCGAGGACCGCCCGGCTCTCGTCCACGCGCGCGAGCTTATGCCCTCACGGCCGACACCTCCACGTGTACGACGCGCGAAGTGAATCGAGGACGACGGTCAGAACATCGCGATCGGGTTCACCGGCGAGGCCGTGCCGCGGAACAGGATCAGCGGCGCCACGGTCAGCAGGAACTCCCAGCGCTTCTCCTCGGCGCAGGCCTTCGCCAGGGGCTCGAGCTCCAGGTTGTCGAGCAGGTGGAGCCCCATGGCGGCGATCGCGACCGAGTGGATGGGCAGGTTCACGCCCTCGATGCGCGAGGGCACCACGTCCGACACGCCGTCGCAGCCGAGCGTCGCGACGCCGCGCTCGTGCAGCCACGGCAGACACGACGCGTCGAGGCCCGCACACTGCTGGCGCGGGTCCCACGGGCCGCGTTCCTTGCGCAGCGCCCAGCGGCCGGTGCGCACGAGCAGCACGTCGCCCGGCTCGACGCGCAGGCCCTGGCGCTTCTCGGCGTTCTCGAGCTCGTCGGGAAAGATCGGCGTGCCCGGCTCGAGATACTCGACCCCGTGGACGGCAGGCACGTCGATCAGCACGCCGCGCGAGACCACGCCGTCCTTCAGCTCGTGGATGCCCAGCTCGAGCGCGCCGTGCGCCGTGACCTTCTCGATCGGGTAGCCGTTGTAGAGCTTGCCGTCGTGGAAGATGTGGCAGAGCGCGTCGATGTGACTCGTGGCGAACCCGTGCGGCGCGATCGCGAAGTAGTCGCCGCCGTAGCCCTCGGTGCAGGTGCCGATCATGTGGTGCTGCACGGGGTTCGG
>DATKAO010000175.1 GCA_035498015.1 Myxococcota bacterium | reverse complement strand
GTGCCGCGGCGCGCGACCGCCTGGGTCGCGCGCGTCGCCTACGGTGAGAACTACGTCGCGCACCCGATGAGACACTCCCTCCGTGTGGGACCCCTGGAGGGACGGTCGTCGGTCTCCTACGGCTGGAAGCGGAGCGGCGCGTGGGAGGGTCTCTCGCTCGAGTTCAGCGGCGAGCCGGAGCGGCCCGCCGACGACTCCGAGGAGGCCTTCATCAGCGAGCACTACCGGGGCTACGCGCGGCAGGCCGACGGCGGCTCCATCGAGTACCGCGTGGAGCACCCGCGCTGGAACGTGTGGCGTGCACAGCGCGCCCGCTTGGAGTGCGACGTGGCGGCGCTCTACGGCCGCGAGTTCGCCGGGGCGCTGCGCGACCGCCCCAGCAGCGCATTCCTGGCCGACGGCTCGCCCGTGGTCGTGCGCCGCGGCCGCCGCCTGTGAAGCGCGCGCTCGCCGCGGCCGCGTTCCTGGCGACACTGCTCGGTGTCAGCTTCTGGAGCTACCGCGCCGGCTTGGTGCGCTTCAATCATCCCTCGTACTCGACCTACCCCGTGCGCGGCGTCGACGTGTCGCATCACCAGGGCCGCATCGACTGGGTCGCGCTGCGCGGCGCGGGCATGCGCTTCGCGTACATCAAGTCGAGCGAGGGCGCGGACCACGTCGACACCGAGTTCGCGCGCAACTGGGCCGGCGCGCGCGCGGCGGGAGTCACTCGCGGGGCTTACCACTTCTTCACCTTCTGCTCGCCCGGCGCGGCGCAGGCCGATCACTTCGCCAGCAGCGTGGGCGGCGACTTCGGCGAGCTGCCGCCGGTCGCCGACGTGGAGTTCGTCGGCAACTGCAAGAGCTTCTCGAGCCTCGAGCAGGTGCGCCTCGAGCTGCGCGCGTTTCTCGTGGCCGTCGAGCGCCTGGCCGGACGGCGGCCGCTGGTCTACTTCACGCGCGAGTCGCTCGAGCGCGTCCTGGCCGGATCGCTCGACGGCTACGCCGCGTTCCCGCGCGAGCTGTTCGGCGAGCCCTCGGACGCGAGCGCGCGCTGGATCTTCTGGCAGTTCGCCGACAACGGGCGCCTGCCGGGCATCAAGAGCCGCGTGGACCTCGACCTGTTCCGGGGCACGCCCGAGGAGTTCGACGCGTTCGCGCAGCCGCATGCTAGCCTCGGGCCGTGAAGGCGTGGCGTGCGCTCGCGCTGTGCGCGCTCGTGGGCTGTGGCCCGGTGCCGGGCGGCGCGCTCTCGGGGCAGGTGACTCCCGTGCCCGCGACCTGGAGCGAGTCAGTGCCCGATGGCCGGCGCATCTGCGAGATCGAGGCCCGGCCCGCCAAGCCGCACTCGGTGCAGCTCGAGTGCTTCCTGTACCAGGACCGGCTGTTCGTGCAGTCCCACCGCTGGGCGCTGGCCAGCTGGTGGCCCGTGGAGAGCTGGGCGGCGATCTGGATCGAGAACCCCGACGTGCGCGTGCGGCTGGGTGATCGCCTGTTCGAGCTGCGCGCGGTGCACGTGACCGACGCCGCCGAGCGCGACGGCGTGCTGCGCTTCCGCGGTTACGACCCGGTGCCCGAAGGCATCCAGGTCTTCCGCTTCGAGGGTCGTCGGGCGTCCTGACTCAGCCGCGCGGCGTGGCGACATCCAGGAACGCGCTCTTGAAACGCGCGAGCTCGGCGCTCGTGCCGATCGACACGCGCACGTGAGTCGGCCACACGGGCCACGGCCGGCCGACCCACACGTTCTGCTGCTTCAGTCCGTCGATCACCTTCTGCGTGGGCATGCGCGCGTCGACCATCAGCGCGTTGCTCACGGAGGCCGTGTACGCGAAGCCGTGCGCGTCGAAGAACTGCATCAGGTCGGCGCGGCGCTCGGCGTTGCCGCGCTTGCGGGCGGCGATCAGCTCGGGCTCGCCCAGCATGGTGCGCGCGGCGGCCATGGCGGTCACCGGCATCGCCCCGGTGTTCCAGCCCGTCATGCGCGCCAGGAGCTCCTTGTGCGCCAGCGCGAAGCCCGCGCGCAGGCCCGCCATGCCGAAGATCTTCGAGAACGTGCGCAGCACGACCACGTCCTTGCCCTCGCGCACCAGGTCGACGCCGGGCTTCTCGTCGCAGAAGTGGATGTAGGCTTCGTCGAGCAGCACCACCGAGCCCGCGGGCTTGTGCGCCACCAGTGAGTCGATCTCGCTGCGCGGGCTCACCGTGCCCGTGGGGTTGTTCGGGTTGCACACGTAGAACAGCCCGACCGGCTCCGACTTCGCTCTGGCCAGCATCGCGGGCAGGTCGTGCGCGCCGTCGCGGCGCAGCGGCACGCGCAGGACCTTGGCGCCGATGAACTCGGCGGCCCGGGCCGCCGCCTCGTAGCCGGGCTCGGCGGTCACCAGCGCGCGCTTGGGGCCGGTGAAGGCGATCACCGCGTGGTGCAGCGCCAGGCTCGACCCAGGGTACACCGAAAAGTGTTGGGGCTCGAGCTTCTCCAGCGCCGCGGCGGCGGCGACCAGCGACTCGGTCTCGGGGTACTGGTAGCGGTTGCCGTTCTTCGCCACCTGCGCCAGCGCTTCGAGCGCGCGCGCCGACGGGCCTTCGGGAAACTCGTTGGCGTTGATCTTGACCGCGTCGTCCGGCAGATCGCCGGCATGGGAGAGCTGCGCGAGCGCGTGCTCCGACGACCAGGGCAGGGCGGTGGCCGCGCTCGCCAGCGCCGCCACCCGCAGCATCTGGCGGCGCGTGAAGCCGCGGCGCGCGAGCTCAGCTTCGTTCATGCCGGGAGCCTACACGCGCGCGGCGGGCGGCGGAAGCGCACGCGCGGACTGCCGCGAAGGCCCGTGCGCGGCGCTATGCTGCCGGCGAAATGGACGGCATTCACGACCTGGGCGGCATGGCCGGCTTCGGCGCAGTCGAGATCGAGCGCGACGAGCCCGCCTTCCACGAGCCCTGGGAGGCGCGCGCCTTCGCGCTGAACACGCTGGGCATCCGCGTGCTCGGCACCTACAACGTGCACGAGTACCGCCACGCCGTCGAGCGCATGGACCCGGCGCACTATCTCGCCGCCTCGTATTACGAGCGCTGGTTCACCGGCGTCGCGACGCTGTTCGTCGAGAAGGGAGTCGTGACTCGCGGCGAGCTCGAAGCGCGCGCGGGCGGCCCGGTCCCGCTGTCGCGGCCGGCCGCGCACGTAGCCGGAACGCCTGCGCCCGCGGCGGCGCCGCCGCGCTTCGCCGCGGGTGACTCCGTGCGCGTGCGCGAGGCGCATCCGGCCGGTCATACCCGCGCGCCGCGCTACGTGCGCGGCCGGCGCGGGCGCATCGTGCGGGTCTCGCGCCGCTTCGAATACCCCGACCTCGCGGGTCACGCGCTCGCCGCAGCCGAAGAGCCGACCTACCACGTCGAGTTCGCCGCGCGCGAGCTGTGGGGTGACTCGGCCGAGGCCAGCGGGTGCGTGGTCGTGGACCTGTGGCAGAGCTATCTCGAGGCCGCGCCGTGACTCGCCGGCGCGAGCCGCCTCGCCCGGCCCCGATCGCGGACCGCGTGCGCGCGCTCGAAGAGGCGCTCGAGGCGCGCCGGCTGATCCCCGAGCGCTTTCTCGAGACGCGCGCCGAGCAGGCGCAGGAGAACTTCGACTGGCACAACGGCGCGCGCGTGGTCGCGCGCGCATGGACCGATCCCGCCTACCGCAAGCGCCTGCTCGAGAACGGCACCGCGGCCGCCGCCGAGCTCGGCTTCCGCGCGGCGAACAGCGAGTATCTCGTGGTGCTCGAGAACACCCCCGACACGCACAACGCGATCGTCTGCACCCAGTGCTCGTGCACCGCGTGGTCGGTGATCGGCCTGCCGCCCGAGTGGTACAAGAGCCCCGAGTACCGCGCGCGCCTGGTGCGCGAGCCGCGCGCGCTCTTGCGCTCCATGGGCCTCGACCTGCCCGAGTCGGTCGCCCTGCGCGTCTGGGACACCAGCGGCGAGACGCGCTACATGGTGCTGCCGGAGCGGCCCGCGGGCACCGAAGGCTGGAGCGAGGAGCGGCTCGCGAGCTTGGTGACTCGCGAGGCGCTGATCGGAGTGGCTCGACCGTGATCACCAACCGAGAGTCCGGCACGCGCGTCGACGAGATCGCCGAAGGCATCTACCGCATCTCCACGCCGATCCCGCCCGAGAGCTTCCCCGGCGGCTTCACCTTCAACCAGTTCCTGATCGACGACGACGAGCCGCTCCTGTTCCACACCGGACCGCGCCGGCTGTTCCCGCTCGTCTGCGAGGCGATCGCGAGCGTGATGCCGGTGTCTCGCCTGCGGCACGTGTCGTTCTCGCATTTCGAGGCCGACGAGTGCGGCTCGCTGAACGAGTTTCTCGCCGCGGCGCCGCAGGCGCTTCCGCTGTGCGGCGAGCTCGCGGCCGACGTCTCCGTGCGCGACGTCGCCGACCGGGCGCCGCAGACCCTGGCCGACGGGGCCGAGCGCGCGCTCGGCCGGCATCAGGTGCGCTTCCTCTACACGCCGCACGTGCCGCACGCCTGGGAGTGCGGGTATCTCTTCGAGACACGCACGCGCACGCTCCTGTGCGGCGACCTGTTCACGCAGGGTGGCCACGAGCACGCGCCACTCACCGAGTCCGACATCCTCGGTCCGAGCGAGGCCATGCGCGCGGGCCTCGACTACTGGGCGCACGCGCCGGACTCGCGCCGCACGCTCGAACGGCTCGCAGGCCTGCGCCCACTCACGCTGGCGTGCATGCACGGCGCGTCCTGGCGCGGCGACGGTGCGCAGCCGTTGCGCGCGCTGGCCGCAGCGCTCGAGAAGTCGGCAGCCCGCTAGCCTTCGCTACCCTCGGACGACCATGTTCGATTGGCTCTCCGACCCCCGCGCCTGGATCGCCTTCGCGACGTTGACCGTGCTCGAGCTCGTGCTGGGCATCGACAACGTCGTGTTCATCTCGGTGCTGGTCGACAAACTGCCGGCGGAGCGCCGCGAGCTCGCGCGCCGCATCGGACTGTTCGCGGCCATGTTCATGCGCATCGGCATGCTGTTCCTGCTGTCGAGCATCATCGCGCTCTCTGCGCCGCTGCTCACGGTGGCGGGGGTCGAGATCTCGGGGCGAGACACGATCCTGATCGCGGGCGGGCTGTTCCTCCTGTGGAAGAGCACCAAGGAGATCCACCAGCTGCTCGAGGGCGAGAAGGGGCACGCCTCGTCGGCGGTGCGCGCGACCTTCGGCGCGATCATCCTGCAGATCGCGCTGATCGACCTGGTGTTCTCGATCGACTCGATCGTCACCGCCGTGGGTATGGTCGACGAGATCGGAGTCATGATCGGCGCGGTCGTGGTTTCGGTGACTCTCATGCTGGTCTTCGCCGGCGCGATCGGCCGCTTCGTCTCGAGACACCCGACGGTGAAGATGCTCGCGCTCTCGTTCCTGTTCGTGATCGGCGTGCTCTTGATCGCCGACGGCTTCGACCACCACGTGCCGAAGGGCTACGTGTACTTCGCGATGGCGTTCTCGGTCGGTGTCGAGATGCTGAACATGCGCCTGCGCTCGCGCTCCGGGCACCCGGTGGAGCTGCACGACCCCTACTCGCGCGAGGGCGAGGGCGGCGAGTGAATCGCTACCAGGGGCTGCTCCTGGATTTCTACGGCACGCTGGTCGAGGAAGACACGGAGATCGTGGCCGGGATCGCGCGCCGCGTGGCCGCCGCCTCGCCGCGCGCGCCCACGGCGGCCGCGGTCGGCGCCGAGTGGAGCCGGGAGTTCGCCGCGCTGTGCGAGCGCGCGCACGGCGGTCGCTTCGCGAGCCAGCGTGCGCTCGAGCTTGCGAGCCTGCGAGCGCTGCTCGGCCGCTTCGAGTGTGCGCTCGATCCCGAGGCGCTGTCCGCCGAGCTGTTCGCCTACTGGCGCGCACCGCGCGCGCTCCCGGGCGCGGCGGAGTTCGTGCGCGCGCTGCGTATGCCGGTGTGTCTGGTGTCGAACATCGACGCCGGCGACCTGGCCGCGGCGCTAGCGAGCCTGGGCTGGTCGTTCGAACGGGTCGTGACCAGCGAGGGCTGCCGCGCCTACAAGCCGCGCACCGAGCCGTTCGAGGCCGCGCTGGCGCGCCTGGGTCTGCCACGCGACGCGGTGCTGCACGCCGGTGACTCACTGCGCTCCGACGTGCTCGGCGGCGCAGCGGCCGGGATCGCGGTCGCCTGGGTGAATGGGCGCGGCCGGCCCCTGCCGGCCGGGAGCGCACGGCCCGAGCACGTGGTGCAGAGTGTCAGCGCGCTGGCGGCGGTGCTAGCCTAGGCCGCCCCATGCGCCGCCCGCCCGCCGAGCTCAGCCGGTTTCTCGCGGCGTACGACCCGCGAGTGAGACGGCTGTTTCTCGCAGCGCGCGCGGCGGTGCTGCGCGCAGCGCCCGGCGCGAGCGAGCTCGTGTACGACGCCTACAACGCGGTCGCCGCCGCGTACGGCTTCTCGGAGCGGCTCTCCGACGCGTTCTGTCACGTGGCGGCCTACGCCGGTCACGTGAACCTCGGCTTCAACCGCGGCGTCGAGCTGCCCGATCCCGAGCGCCTGCTCGCGGGCAGCGGCGCGCGCATCCGCCACGTGCGCATCGAGGCGCCCGGCGACCTGTCGCGCGCGGGCGTGCGTGCGCTGGTGCGCGCCGCGGCCGGCGAGGGCCGCGGGCGCGTCGGCAGGGCTCCCGCGCGGGGACGCGCGATCGTCAAGCGCACCGCCTACACACGGAAGCGTCGGCCGCGATGAGCGACGATCCGTTCACGAGTCAGTCCGGCTACGACCTGCGCTTCGAATGGGGTGAGTCGGGGCTGCGGGCGCTCGCGGGTCACGCGGCGACCTTCGTCGTGGTCGACGTGCTCTCGTTCACCACCTGTGTGTCGCTGGCGTGCGCGCGCGGCGCGAGCGTGCTTCCGTACCTGTGGCAGGACGAGCGGGTCGACGCCTTCGCGGCGGAGCGCGGCGCGCTCGTGGCCGGCCCGCGCCGGTCGCAGAGCACTTACTCGCTGTCTCCGGCCTCGCTGGCCGGCATCCCGCGCGGCACGCGCATCGTGCTGCCGTCGCCCAACGGCTCGCAGCTCTCCTTCCTGTCGGCGGAGTCGGGCGAGGTGTACGCGGGCACGCTGCGCAACGCGGCGGCGCTGGCAGAGCGCCTGTGCGATGCCGCGCGGCCGATCGCGGTGATCGCCGCGGGCGAGCGCTGGCCCGACCAGCGGCTGCGGCCGGCGGCCGAGGACTGCATCGGGGCCGGGGCCATCCTGGCGCGCCTCGGCGGCACCCGCTCGCCCGAGGCGGAGCTCGCGTGCGCGGCCTGGCGCGCTGCGCAGCCACGGCTCGCGCGCGTGCTGCGCGAGTGCGCGTCGGGCGTGGAGCTCGCGCAACGCGGCTTCGCGCGCGACGTCGAGCTCGCCGCGGAGCTCGATGCCGACGCGGTCGCGCCGCGCCTGCGCGACGGCGCGTTCGCGCACGAGGCTTGAGCCGTGACCGAGCTGACTCCTGCGCAGCGCGCGCTCGTGGACTCACTCGCCGGCCGGCTGGCCGCGCTGCCCGGCGTGGCCGCGGTCGTGCTCGGCGGCTCGTTCGCGCGTGGCCGTGGCACGCCGACCTCCGACATCGACCTCGGCGTCCTGTACTCGGAGCGCACGCCGTTCGCGATCGCCGACCTGCGCGCGCTCGCGGTCGAGCGCAACGACTCACCCGACCCGGTCGTGAGCGACTTCTACCAGTGGGGCCCCTGGGTGAACGGCGGGGCGTGGCTCACGGTGGGTGGCCAGCGGGTGGACTTCCTGTATCGCAGCCTCGAGCAGCTCGAGCGTGCGATCGCCGATGCGCAGGCCGGGCGCTTCGAGCTCCACTTCGGCCAGCAGCCGCCGTTCGGCTTCTTCTCGCCGACCTACCTGGGCGAGATCGCGATCTGCCTGCCGCTCGCCGATCCGCAGGGCAAGGTCGCCGAGCTGAAGCGACACGTATCGGTGTACCCGGAAGCGCTGCGGCGCGCGGTCGTGCAGTCGTACCTGTGGGCGTGCGAGTTCGCGCTCGAGAGCTTCGCGTCGAAGTTCGCCGAGCGCGGCGACGTGCTCGGAACGGCGGGCTGTCTGGCGCGCGTGGCGTTCCAGCTCGCGCTCGTGCTGTTCGCGCTGAACGAGCGCTGGTGGCTCTCGGACAAGACGGCGCTGGTCGAGATCGCCGAGCTCCCGCGCGCGCCCGGCGACTTCGGCGCACGAGTGAGCGCCGTGCTCGCGCAAGTCGGGCGCAGCTCGAGTGAGCTTCGCACGCAAGTCGGCGCGCTCGCGGCGCTCGTCGACGAGACGATCCGCTTGTGCGGACCGCTCTATCGACGGCCCTACCCGAAGCCCTGAGGGGCTGCTAGCTCTCGGGGCGTCGGCGCCGGATCGCGAAGCCGAGCAACCCCAGACCGAGCAGGGCCGGCAAGAGGAGCTGCGCCGCGCCGGGCAGCGCCGGCACCGGCAGCAGGTCCACCACGTTGAACGTGGTGCCCGAGTTCTTCCTCAGGGTGACCGGGGCGGTCACGGCCGCGTAGTCGGCCAGGCTCGTTTGCGAAGGCGTGCCGCACGTGGGCGAGAAGCGCAGCGCCTGGACCCCGGTCGAAGGCAGGGCCGAGGCGAACGCCGGTGCGACATCGCCATTCGGATCATTCGTAGTCGAGAGCGTGGTGAGTCCGCTGTATCCTGCGCCGCCCCAGACCACACGCCAGTAGATGATCGCGCCGCCGGCACCCTCGAACGTGAGCGAGCCGGCGTTCAGATAGGTCGCGGGGATCGGGGCGAGCATGGTGAAGTCGGGGGCTACCGCGGGCTGAGTCTTCCCGCCCATGGCGCTCGTCGCGAGCAAGATCTCCTTGCACGCGTTCGCGTCGGTCGGATTGGTGCCGGTAAACGTCGCGACCGTCACTGGGTGGGTGCCCGCCGCGTCCCAGGCGCGAAGCTGCGCATTCCCCACCACCTGATTCTGGAACGACGAGCGCATCCTCAGGGTGATGGCTTGCGCGTCGGTGTTGCCGCCGACGCCGCCGACGATCTGCTCGATCTCCATGAAGTGGAAATTGGCGAGCGAGCTGCGCGGAACGAAGGCGAGTCCGAATGCAAGTAGCCAGACGAAGCTGATGCGGTGCTTCATGGGATCCCCTCCCGAGTTGCGAACCATACCACCTACGGCGTCAACCGTGGGACAGATTCTCACCAGCCATCCCCAAAACCGATCTGCAACGCGACGCCGTAAAAGCTGGCTTCGTAATCCGAATCCTGGTGTCCCATGTAGATGCGGTGACCGAGCAGCGTCGGCAGATCCGTCTGGTGGTAGTCATCGACGCCAGACAGCTCCCAGCGGTAGAAGAAGCGCAGCGCGAGCGACTTTCGCAGCGCGATGCGAAGGCTCGTATCGACCGTGTGATCGCGGTTACGAAGTCGCGGCAGATGGTCGGGCGGCAACGCTCCGAACACGGGCGTGGCGAACACGTTGGTCGACGCGAAGGAGAGATCCTCATCTTCGCGCGTGACCAGGAACGTGTAGCGCGTGTCGAGTGAGATCCAGCTCATGGGGTGCAAGCTGAAGCCGCCGCCCCAGCCGATCGCGTCGCCGTTCGAGCGCATGCCCCACTGATTGGTGAACGGGAAATCGGGGCCGCCCGCGTCGCCGTCGGGCGAGGTTCCGAAGCCGCGGATCGTCTGCATGCCGCGATCGTGCTGCTCGGCCGAGAAGAACGCGTTCGCCGTCAGCGCGGGCGAGGGCTGCACGGTCCATTCGGCCTCCACGTCGCGCGACCGGTCGCTGGTGAGTCCGTAGCCCGAGCCATAGTCGTCGCTGCGCAGCCGCGCGGCGAGTGACAGATCGGAGAATTCTCCGAGCGAGAACACCACGCGCGCGTTGATGCGCTGCCCCACGAGGTCCGCGAGCGACGGTCGCACGAGCTGGTTCAGGTTGTGCGGCGGGTCGCCGGCGGGCGTGAGCGGGACGTAGCCCGGCAGGCCCGCGGTCGTGTACTTCCGGTAGACGCCGTAGTCCACGTCGCCGCCGTCGCGGTTCAGGAACTTGTACGAGAGTCGCAGCGAGGCGAAGGAGAACGCGCGCGTGTTGAACGACACCGTCGCGCGCTGCTCGCGCGTCTGCGGGCGCTCGGAGACGTCGCGGTCCACGTTCTCCTGCTCGAGCAACAGGTCGAACGAGCTGCGCCACGGCAGCGTGAGCGTGCCGCCGAGGTCGATCGTGGAGTGTGACTCGCCGAAGGGGATCGTGCGGTAGCGACGAGCGTCGCCCGGCACCGTCGGGTCATAGATGCCGATGTAGGCCGGGCCGAACAGCGAGCCGTGTCCGCCATCTTCCACGATGTAGCCGAACTGGCCGGTCTGCGGGTTGAAGGCGAAGTAATTGGTCTGGGTCTCCTGGTTGGTGAACTTGTAGCCGGCGCGCAGCGCGAGCGGGCGCCACGGGCTGATGTGGAACTCGACGTCGACCAGCACGTTGTCGACGCGCGCGTGCGCCGTCTTGGTCGACAGCGCGGAGACCGTGTTCCAGTCGTTCAAGTTGGTGGTGCCGATCGTGACCGACGAGATCGTCGGCGGGATCAGCGCGTCGTTCTGCGTGCTGCGCGACCAGGAGAGCGCGGTCGTGAGTCGCGAGCGGAACGGCATGTTCACGCCGAAGTCGGCCCGCACGTTGTGCCAGTCGTTGTCGGGCGGAAGCGCGAGCCGCGCCTGCTCGATCTGCGCCAGGCCCGTGCCCAGGAACGGCTGCGCCAGAGTGAGCGAGCTGTTCTGGTCGCGATAGAACGAGCCATTGTAAGTCAGGTTGAGCTGGCTGAGCGCGGTGGCCCACTCGAGCCCGGCGGTGGCCTTGTGAGTCCGGTCGTCGACCGGATAGGGCACCTCGAGCGACGCGCCGGCGAAGTCGGTGAAATCGGGATAGTTGAAGCCGACCGAGCTCGGGATCGCGCCCTTGCGGTCCTCGAGCCCGTACTGCGCGATGAACGACAGGCTGGGCAGCGCGCGCACCTTGAGCTGGAGCTGCGTGCGGTTGCGCTGCACCTCGACGGTGCCCGGCACGTGCGTGTCGAGCGCGGCCTGGATCGCCGCGGGATCGTTGCCGGCGGGCGAGAGACCGTCGGGCAGCTTCAGGAAGTCACTTCCGCCGCCGAGCCAGAGCGTGGTCGCGTCGCTGGCGTACTTGTGCGGCACGCCGCTGAACGACGCGCGGAAGCGCAGCCAGCCGGCGCGGCTGGCCTCGAGGTCGTAGAACTGGTCGGTGCGCCCGACGCTGCCCGCGCGCAGCATCGCCCAGTCACCCGACTCGGGCCGCCACAGCTCGAGGTTGAGACCGTCGAGCAAGGGGCCGTCCTTCAGGTCCTCGTACTTGGTGTAGCGGGTCTCGGTCTCCTCGCCGCCGACCAGCGTGTAGCCGATCTCGGCGGCACCGCGCGCGTACCAGCCGTCGGCCAGCTCGTCGAGCTCGTGCAGCGCCGGCGGATACGGGTAGATGATGCCGGTCGGCGTGCGCCGCCGGTAGGGAGTCAGGAGTGACAGGCCCTGCGGGTCGGGGTCTTCCCAGACCTCGGCGTTGCCGGGGTGGAGTGAGTCGCGCGGCGG
>DATKAO010000174.1 GCA_035498015.1 Myxococcota bacterium | reverse complement strand
GTCGCCGACGTGGTGAGTCAGGGCGGCTCGATCAAGCAGTACGAGGTGCACCCGGACATGGGGCGCCTGCGCGGCTACGGCATCACGCTCGAGCAGCTGCTCGGCGCGCTGCAGCGCAGCAACGCCAACGCCGGCGGCTCGTACGTGGAGCGTGGCTCACAGCAGTATCTGATCCGCGGCGTGGGCATGCTGCGCTCGATCGAGGACATCGAGCGCACCGTGGTCACCTCGCACGAGGGCACGCCGATCCTCGTGCGCGACGTGGCCGAGGTCGTGGTCGGCGCGGTGCCGCGCCAGGGCATCATGGGCCAGGACGACGACGACGACATCGTGAACGGGATCGTGCTCATGCGCAAAGGCGAGAACCCGTCGGTCGTGCTGCAGCACGTGAAGGAGCAGATGGAGCTGCTCAACACGAAGATCCTGCCCCAGGGCGTCGCGCTGGTGCCGTACTACGACCGCACGTGGCTGATCGACACCACGCTGCACACCGTGTTCCACAACCTCGCCGAAGGCGCGATGCTGGTCACGCTCGTGCTGTATCTGTTCCTGGGGAACTTCCGCGCCGCGGGCATCGTGGCGCTGATCATCCCGCTCGCGCTGCTCTCGACCTTCCTGGGACTCACCTGGCGCGGCATCCCCGCGAACCTCTTGTCGCTGGGCGCGATGGACTTCGGGATCATCGTCGACGGCGCGGTGATCGTGCTCGAGAACGTGTTCCGGAAGCTCTCCCTGCGCGGCGAGATGTCGGATGCCGAGAGACTCGACGTGGTGGAGCAGGGCGCCACCGAGGTGGGCCGGCCCACGTTCTTCTCCATGCTGATCATCATCGCCGCGCACCTGCCGATCTTCACGCTGCAGCGCCACGAGGGCCGCATCTTCGCGCCCATGGCCTGGACGGTGACCAGCGCGCTGGTCGGGTCTCTCCTGTTCTCGCTCACGCTGGTGCCGCTCTTGTGCGCCTGGCTCTTGCGCAGGAACCTCGCGCACGACGAGAACGCCCTGGTGCGCGCGTGTCACCGGGCCTACGCGCCCGTGCTCGCCTGGGCGCTCGCGCGCCGCAAGCTCGTGATCGCGCTGGCCGCGGGCGCGCTCGCGGCAAGCCTGCTCCTGGCCTCGCGGCTCGGCACCGAGTTCCTGCCCGAGCTGAACGAGGGCACGGTCTGGGTCAACGTGACTCTGCCGCCCGGCATCTCGCTGTCCGAGACCACCAAGCTGACTCACCAGATGCGCGACCTCTTGCGCAAGACGCCCGAGGTGCGCAGCACGATCTCGAAGGCCGGCCGCCCGGAAGACGGCACCGACCCCAAGCCGGTGAACATGCTCGAGATCTTCGTCGACCTGAAGGACTCGAGAGACTGGCGCCCGGGCATGAGCAAGGAAGACCTGCTGCACGAGATGGACAAGAACCTCTCGGTGCTGCCGGGCATCGAGGTCAGCTTCTCGCAGCCGATCCGCGACAACGTGCTGGAGAGCATCTCGCAGATCGACGGCCAGGTGGTCGTGAAGGTGTTCGGCGACGACGTCGAGAAGCTGCACAAGGATGCCGAGGCGATCGTGCACTCGGTGCGCGACGTGCGCGGCGTCGCGCGCGCCTTCATCGACCGCGCGGGCGAGGTGCCGCAGAAGGTGATCGAGGTCGACCGCGCCCGCGCCGGCCGCTACGGCCTCGACGTGCAGGACGTGCAGGACGTGATCGAGACGGCGCTCGGCGGCAAGGTCGCGACCCAGCTCTGGGAAGGCGAGAAACACTTCGGCGTCGCGCTGCGCCTGCGCGAGGACCAGCGCGACCTCGCGCGCCTGAAGGACGTGCTGGTCGATACGCCCAGCGGCGCGCGCGTGCCGCTCGAGGAAGTCTCGAACGCGCGCGAGACCGAGGGCGCCATGAACATCAGCCGCGAGAACGGCACGCGCGTGGCCGCGATCGGCGTGTTCATCGAGGGCCGCGACATGGGCAGCGTGGTCGCCGACATGCAGGAACGCGTGAAGGCGCTGAACCTGGCGCCTGGCACGCTCGTGACCTGGAGCGGTGAGTTCGAGAATCAGGAGCGCGCCATGCGCCGGCTGTCGGTGATCGTGCCGATCAGCGTGTTCATCATCTTCGCGCTGCTGTTCAATGCCTTCAACTCGGTGCGCTCGGCGCTGCTCATCCTGGGCAACGTGCCGTTCGCGCTGATCGGCGGCATCGTGGCGCTGTTCCTGACCGGGATCCCGCTCTCGGTCTCGGCCGCGATCGGCTTCATCGCGCTGTTCGGTCAGGCGGTGCTGAACGGCGTGGTCATGGTGAGCTGCTTGAACGACGAGCGCGCGGCCGGAAAGAGCGCGCACCAGGCGGTGCTGGCTGGCGCGCGCGTGCGGCTGCGCACCGTGCTGATGACCGCGCTGCTCGCCATGCTGGGTCTCCTGCCCATGGCGCTCTCGCACGGCATCGGCAGCGAGACCCAGCGCCCGCTCGCGGTGGTGATCATCGGCGGCCTGATCTCGGCGACGGCACTCACTCTGATCGTGCTGCCCGTCCTGTATCTCGTGGCGTCCGGCGAAGACTGAGCGCGAACGCCGCGGCCAGCGCGCCACACAGGGCCACGACCCAGGCGATCGGCAGAGCCGGGATCGGCGACGCCTGCGTGGTCACGTTCTGGAGCGTGCCCGTGGTCACGAACGACGCGCCCGTGGCGAAGCCGAAGATGCGCAGGCCCGCCAGCGTGGCGTTGCCGTTGATGGCCCCGGCGACTGCGCTCGCCAGCTGCGCGTTGCTCTGGCCGGTCTGGCGGTTCACCACCAGGGTCACGCCGCCGACCGTCACGCTGACCACCGCCGGCGTGCCGGCGATCGTGAAGGCGTGACTCGTGTCGGTGAGGTCGACGGGCTTCGCGAACACCACGTAGTTCGAGGTCGCGCTCGAGGGCAGGTTGCCGCCCAGCGCCACGGGGCCGGCCGCGAAGTCGCGCCGTTCGAGCCGGAACTCCTGCGTGCGGTCGGGGTCGGCCACGTCGAGGATCTCGCCCGTGGGCGTGAAGCCCGTGGCCAGCCACGGTGGCTCGCTGGCCGAACGCGTATCGAAGCCGACGAACACCGAAGCCGGCGCGCTCAGGGTGAACGACAGGTGCGGGTTCGCGCTCACCGACTTGTCGTCGTTCGCGGTCTTGATCCACTGCGAGCACTCGTAGGCCGCGGGGATGTCGACCAGCACGTGCTGGCCCGGCGTGGTGCGGTCGATGTAGTAGAAGTCACCGCCGCGCAGGTTCGCGGTCACGTAGGCCTTGCTGGTCGAGGTGGTGATTCCCGAGATCAGCGGCACCACGGACGGGCAGGCGCGCTCGCGCGCCACGACCAGCAGATAGGAGAACGACTCCTTGTGAGCGCCGGTGAAGGCGCCGTCTCCGAAGCCGGTGAGCGCGACCTTCCAGCTCCCGCCTTGCCCCGCGGGCACCGTGAACAGCAGGTTGGGCTGGAAGCCGGGCCCGCCGTCGTCGTTGCTGCCGCCGGCCGCCAGCGCGCCCGAAGGCGTGAACACGCCGAGCTGCGCGTCGTTGCGCTCGCCGTTCGCGACCTGGAACAGGCCCGGCTTCAGGTCGAAGACCGAGAGCGCGAGCCGGTCGCCCGCTTCCAGGTCGATCTTGAAGTAGTCCACGTCGTTGGGCGCGAGTGACCCGCCGATGACTCCCGCTTCGGCCGGCAGCGCGTTCGCCGTGGCCAGCGTGTTGTTGCTCTCGCTCTCGCTGAACGGCGGCGGGTTCGAAGGCGCGGCGACCACCAGCGTGTAGGGCACGAGGCCGCCGGTCGCCTCGGAGTGAGTCCCGTTCCAGGCGCTGTCGCCGAAGCCGCTCACGGCGATGCGCTGCGTGGCCGTGCTGGTGACCGGCATGGCCAGGCGCGAGAAGAAGCCGGGCCCGGAGTCGTCGTCGCTGGCCAGCGGAGTGGCGGGGCCCGTGGCCGCGAACACGCCGAGCTGTGAGTCGTTCTTCTCGCCCGCGGGCGTCTCGAACACGGCGGCGAGCAGGAGCTGGCCGGAGCTGAGCGAGAAGGCGTAGGCGTCGACGTCCTTCGCATCGAGGCTCCCGCGGATCAGCTTGGCGCGGCCGGGGAACGCGCTCGCGAACGACTGCAGGTTCCAGGGCACGGGCGCGGCCTGCGTGAGCGGGTCGTCCTCGGAGTTGTCGCCGTCCTTCGTGGGCCGGTCTTCGAACTCGGTGAAGCCCGCGGCGCTGGCGAGCGACGCGCAACACAGGACCGAAGCCAACAGGGCAAGCGGGATGCGAAACCGACTCACGTCGTCTCCTCCTGAGTGACTGGGGGGGCGAGATAGCCCGGCGGCGACCACGAGAACACGTCGATCAGCGCGCTGCGGCCGCGCACGCGTTGCGCGGGCTCGAGCCTGAAGTCCTCCGCGACGTCGCCCGCGGCCTTCTCGGTCTCCGCGTCGATCACCACCGCGGCGCCCAGGTCACGGGTCATGCGCTCGAGCCGCGCGGCCAGGTTGGTGGTGTTGCCCAGCGCGACCCAGATCGAGCGGTCGACGGCGCGCACGTTGCCCACGTAGCCGGGGCCGGTCGCGATGCCGATGCCGACGTGGAACTGGTGCGGGCGGCCGCGCGTGTCGCGCACCGCGAGCGAGGGCACCTGCAGCGCGATCGAGCGCGCCGCGCGCACCGCTGCGCGCTCCTTGTCGGCCAGCGCGCGCGGCGCGCCGAACACGGTCATGAGACCGTCGCCGTTGAACTCCACGACCGACCCGCCGCAGTCGGTCACGATGCGAGACACGGCCTCGGTGTAGGCATTCACCGCGCCGAAGATCGCCTCGGGCCGCTGCCCCTCCGAGAACGACGTGTAGCCGCGGATGTCGACGAACATGACGGTGACTTCGCGCTCGCCGGCCGGCAGCTCGGAGCCTTCGGCCAGCTCGCGCGCCACCGCGCCGGGCACGTACGCGCGCAGGCGCTCGACGAGCTGGTGGGTCTCGCGCGCCAGGTCCTCGCGGTCGAAGCGCAAGAGCTCGTCCGCCGCCTTGTCGGCCAGGCTCTGCAGCAGCGCGCGGTCGGTGGGCGTGAAGATGTCGCCCGAGCGTTTGCCACCGAGACACAGGATGGCCGCGAGCTCGCCGCGCGGCAGCACCGGCACCGCGAGCTCCACGCCCATCGCCACCAGCGCGGCGCGCTCGGTGGCGTCGTCCTCGGGCCAGGCTGCGGTGGGCTCGAGCGGCGAGCCGCGCGCCACGAGCGCCCGCGCGAGCGCGCCGTCCAGCGCGAACGCGGGAGTCACGGCCGGTCCACGCGCGACCACGGGCGAGAACTCCTGCTCGCCGCGCGCGTAGATCGCCGTGGTCATGAGCTTCAGGATCTCGCCCACGCGCTCGGCCAGGAGCGTGAGCACGTCGGCGGCTTTGGCCGTGCGGCCCAGCTCGAGCCGGAGCTGCTGCGCTTCGAGCGCGAGCAGGCGGCGCTCGGGATACACGCGCTCCTGCAGCACCCGATCCACCCGGCGCAGCGCGAGAAAGCCCGTGCCGCCGAGCACCAGCGAGAGCGCGGTCTGACTCACCTTGGGGTCGATCCAGCCCTGCGCGGCCGAGGCGACCGCGGGCACGGTCACCAGCCCGAAGCTGATCAGCCCGATTCCGATCAGCGGCGAGATCGCGGCCGAAGTCACCAGCCGGTCGATGTCGAGCAGGTTGTAGCGCGAGAAGGCGATGAACAGACACAGCGGCAGCACGATGGTCAGGCTGAGCGCGGCCTCGTACAGCCACATCGCTCCGGGCAGCACGATCGCCACGGATCCGGCCAGCAGTGCGGGCACCAGCCCGACCCACAGGCCCAGGAGCGCCCACTTGAGCTGGCGGCGACCGATCGGCCCGGACTCGCGCCAGCGCACCGTGATCACCCCCACGAACACGCCGATGAACAGCACCTGCAGCGCGAGCGCGGCCAGCCGGGAGGCGTCGGAGCCGACCGGCACGCCGAACGCCCAGCTGGTCACGATCGGCCCGTTCACGGCGAACAGCCACGGCCAGCGCGGCGTCGGCCGGCGCGGCGGCACCGCGTCCTCGGGCCAGACCAGGAGCGTGCGCAGCGCCAGCGGCATGAACAGCGTGGTCGAGACCGCAAACGAAGTGATGCCCAAGCGCGTGAACGGCGCAGCGGCGAAGAAGTAAGTCCAGTGGAAGGCGTAGGCGGTCATGCCGAAGTAGAACGAGCGGCCGATGCGCGAGCCGCGCGTGCGCCAGAAGGCCAGCGCGCCCAGCAGCGCGAACGCGGCCGCAGTCACGCTGTGCCGCCAGGGCTGCTCGATCGGCCGCAGCGGCAGGCTGGTCTGCTCCGAGTCACCGCCGCGGATGCGCTCGATCGCGACCGGACCCGGGCGCGCCTGCCCGTAGACTGCGGTCACGAAGTCGAGCGGGCTGGCGCCGTACAGAGTGACTCCGCCTGCGGAGGCGAGCGCGTCTCCGGGCGCGAGCCCGCCCGGCTCGGTCCCGGGCCAGAGCGAGCGCACGCTGGGCAGGGTCTCGGGGGAGGGAGCGGCGGCCACGTACACCGGGACCCAGGCCAGCCGGCCGTCGACGACCTGCGCCAGGTGGATCACGAAGCACACGCCCCACAGACCCGTGAGTGCGGCGAGCATCACGAGATCGGCGGCGCGCGGTCGGTGCACGGCGGCCTGCACCCGCTACGGACCGACCACCGCGATGTCGACCTTGAAGCGGCGCACGGTCGCGAGCGGGTCGGCCCCGGCGGAGTGATCCGAGAACACCGAGCTCCCGCACGGCGTCGGGTCGGTGCAGATCGGGACCTCGTCGATCCTGCCGACCACGATGCGCTGCGACGCGGTCTTGCCGATCACGGCCGCCACGGCCGACTCCGCGGCGCTCGGCAGGCCACCCCAGCGCAAGACGAGGTGGTTGCCGCCCAGTGACTTCTCGGAGATCGTGCTCTCGACGGCGGGCTCGTTCCAGCCGGCTTCGCCGTTCCAGCTGTCGATCGTCGGAAGACAGTCGAAGTTGTTGTTGGGATCGTCCGTGCAGAGCGCCCCGGCGGGGAGATGCGCGAAGGTCGAGGCGTAGGTGTACTTCTTGCCGTTCAGCGTGAACTCGAGCAGCAGGGTGAACAGAGCGTTGTTGCTCGACTCGCAGCTGCCGCGACTGGGCGCGTTCGGATCGGGGTTGGGGTTGGTGCAGCCCGGAAGCGACGTGCTCGTCCAGCCCTGGCCGGGCGTCTTGGTGTCCGCGATGATCGTGAGCAGGCCGCGTGCGGCCACGCGCACGTTGACGAAGCCGGTGCAGGTGCCGGTCGCGCACGGCGTCGAGTCACTGCAGGCCGCGCCCGGTGTGCTGCCGCCTTCGCAGACCCGGGGCGAGCCCGTGGTCCCGGCGAGAGTGGAGGTGCGCGCCTCGGGAGGGGGGCTCGAGGCTCGGGCCGGCGAGCCGGCGCACAGCGCCAGGAGAGGGAGCCAGGCGACGATCGCGTGTCTAGGTTTCATGAGTTTCTCCTCCACGGGGTGAGCGGCGGCGCACGAAGTGACTCGACGCGACGCCGGCGAGACAAAGGACGGCGACGCCCGCGTCGCCCAGATACTGGAAGGGAGTGACCGCGCGCGAGCGCTCGATCTCGGCCGAGATCACCTCCGGGCCCGAGCCCGCGCTGCGCGCGGTGATGCGCCCGTGCGGGTCGACGAAGGCGGTGATGCCGGTCGAGGTCGCGCGCACCAGCGCGCGCCGGTTCTCGATCGCGCGGAACGAGGCGGCGGCGAGCTGCTCCGAGAAGGGCTGCGGCGCGCCGAACCAGTAGTCGTTCGACGGGTTGGCGAGGATCTCGGCGCCCGCGCGCACCAGACCGCGCGCGACATCGGGATAGAGCGCCTCGGCGCACACGAAGGCGCCGACCCGCCCCGCGTGGGTGTCGAGCAGCCGCGGCTCGCGGCCCGGCGAGTACACGGCCGAGTCCGAGCGCAGGAAGCCGCCGAACGGCGCGTACTCCGAGAAGGGCACGAGCCGCTGCTTGTCGTAGCCGGGCGAGCCCACCGCGCCGGACCGGTCGATCACGAACACCGAGTTGAAGTACAGCGTGCGCTCGGCGGCGAACGCGTAGCGGCTTGCGCCGAGCACCACGTCGGCGCCCCCCGCGCGCACGCCCTGCACCAGGCGCGCGCGCTCCGGCGTGTCCTCGGCCAGATAGAAGTCCACCGCGAACTCGGGCCAGAACACGAGCTCCGGCGCGCCGCGCGCGGCCTCGCCGTTCAGCTCGAGATAGCGAGTCAGGTTGGCCGCGCGCTGCGACCGGTCCCAGTGCACGCCGCGCTCCACCGCACCCTGCACCGCAGCCACGCGCAGCGGCTGGCCGTCGCCGAAGTGCTCGGTGAGTCGCAGTGCGCCGTAGCCCGCGACCGCGAGCACGAGCAGCGCCGTCGCCAGCGCCGCACGTCCCGGGCGGCCGCGCGCGAGCTCGGGGAACAACGCGGCCCCGATGGCCGCATTCACGGCCGCGACCAGCGCGCCCAGACCGAGCGGTCCGGCCAGGTCCGCGGCCTGCGCGAAGATCGACCCGTGGAGTGAGTAGCCGATCAGACCGTACGGATTGGAGAGCGGGCCGTGACTGCGCAGGAACTCGCCGAGTGCGAAGGCCACGCCGACCGCGAAGGGCGTGACTCCGCCGCGCCGTGCGCTCCAGGCCAGCCAGGCGCCGAAGAACGCGTTCGGAACGCCGTCGGCGGTTGCGCCCACCGCAAGCAGCGCCAGCCAGGCCGCCGGCGCGGGCACGTCGAAGTAGCGCTGCAGCATGCCCGGGAACCACCAGGCCACGGCGACGGTGCCGGCCAGGCCGAACAAGAGCCCCAGGCCCGCTGCGCGCGCCGGCGTCGTCGAAACACAGGCGAAGAGCAGAGGACAGAGCGCGATCCAGGCCAGGGGACCGCCACCGTGCGCGGGGCTCGCCGCGCCGTACAGGGCCGCGGACAGCAGGACGAGAGACACTCGGGCAAACATCGATCGCAGCAATCCAAGTAGGAAGCCAAGCGCCATGGTACACAGCCGCGACTTTCGCTGCTGTGAAGCGCGCCACTCACTGGGCGGACTGACTCAGCCGGGGGCGTCCGCCAGGATCACCGTTCCGGCGGCCGCGAACATGCCGCCGACGCCGTGCGCGACCGAGATGCGCACCCCGGGGACCTGCGCCGGCGCCGTGCCGCGCACCTGCCGCACGCTCTCCTGCAGCGCGAACATGCCGTACATGCCCGTGTGCGTGTAGGAGAGGCCGCCGCCGTTGGTGTTGAGCGGCAGCTTTCCGCCCGGCGCCGTGTTGCGCTCCCAGATGAAGCGCCCGGCCTCGCCGCGCTTCAGGAAGCCGAGGTCCTCGAGGCCGTAGATCGGCAGGTGCGCGAACGCGTCGTAGATCATCAGGTGGTCGACGTCGGCCGGCGAGACGCGCGCCTCGGCGAAAGCCGACCGGCCCGAGACGCGAAACGCGCGCGAAGTGGTGAAGTCCTCCATCTGCGAGAGCATGGGCGTCTCGCTGCTCTCGCCGGTGCCGAGCACGTACACGGGCTTGTTCGGGAAGTCGCGCGCCCGCTCGGCCGCGGTCAGCACGAGCGCGCCGCCGCCGTCGGTCACGAGACAGCACTCGAGCAGGTGGAACGGGTAGGCGATCATGCGCGAGCGCAGCACGTCGTCGACCGTGATCGGGTCGCGGTGCATCGCGCGCGGATTGCGCGCCGCCCACTCGCGCTGCACCACCGCGACCATGGCGAGCTCTTCGTGGCTGAGTCCGAACTCCTTCATGTAGCGCAGCGTCGGGATGGTGAAGATCGTGGGCGGGCCCGCCACGCCGTACGGCGCCTCGAACTGCCCGCTCAACGACGACGCACCGCCGGGCCGGCCGCCCACGCCCACGCGCGAGCGCCCGCTCTGCCCGTGGGTGATCAGCACGGTCGTGCAGTGACCCGCGGCGATCGCCGCGGCGGCGTGGCGCACGTGGATCATGAACGAGCAGCCGCCCACCTGGGTGCCGTCGACCCAGCTGGGCACGATCCCGAGATAGTGCGCGATCGCCACCGGTGACTCGCCGGCAGTCGCCACGCCGTCCACGTCTTTCGGCCCGAGGCCGCAGTCGGCGAGCGCGTTGCGCGCCGCGTCGGCGTGCAGCTCGATCTGCGACACGTTCGGGATCTCGCCCAGCTCGCTGGTCTCGGCGGCGCCGACGATCGCGACCTTGCCGCGCACGCTCACGGACGCGCTCCCGCGGGCCGGAACACGGGCAGCGAGATCTCGTCGTCGAGCTTGTGGAAGGTCAGCTCGAGCGGCATGTCGAGCTCGAGCGCCTCGGGCGTCTGCGGCACGCCGACCAGGTTGGTCATCATGCGCGGACCCTCTGCGAGCGTCACGACCGCGATCGCGTACGGCGGCTCGAAGCCGGGCATGGGCCGGTGGTGGATCACGTAGCTGTAGAGCGACGCTCGGCCGCTCGCGCGAAACACTTCGGTGTCGCCGCTCGCGCAGTGCGGGCAGAACGGGCGCGGAGGGAAGTAGGCCTGGCTGCAGGATCGGCAGCGCTGCAGGCGCAGCTCGCCGGCGCGCGCGCCTTCCCAGTAGTGGCGTGTCTCCGGCGTCGGAACGGGCTTGGGACGGCGAGGCTCGGGCAAGGGGTCCTCCGGGCCCGACAGCCTAAAGGAAATCCCCCTGACTTACCGGACGGGGAGCTAGCGCACCGGCGGCTTGATGCGCTGACCCGTGATCTGATTCACGTAGATCTTCCAGGGGTAGTGGTCGCCCTCGCCCTTGGAGCCCACCACGCGGAAGTGCTGCGAGAGCGCGCGGCGCCAGCGCGGCGACGCGTTGGGCGTGGTCATGTGCGGCATCTTCCCGTGATGGAAGGTGACGTCTCCGAGACGAATCGGCGCGGGCAGGGCCTGCGCCTCGTCGACCTCGCAGTAGAGCAGGTCACTCTGCACGCCCTCGACCGGCTTGTGCACGAGCACGCCCTTCTTGTGCGCGCCGGGCACGAAGTGCATGCAGCCGTTCTCGACGTTCACGTCGTGGAACGGCATCCAGCAGGTGATGCCGCGCTCGTCGAGGTTGCGGCCCCAGTAGCCTTCGTCCTGGTGCCAGGGCGTGCGCGCGCCTTCGCGCGGCGGCTTGGCGAGAAACTGATCGTACCAGAACTCGACCGGCTGCCCGATCAGCGCCGATGCGAACTCGGTCGACCAGACGCGGAAGCGCTCGCTCGCGAGCTCGTTCTTGTGCAGGAGGCTCGGGCTGGTCTGCACGATCTTGAACGCGCGCTGCGCCTTGTCGGTGCCCGCCTCCCAGGCCCAGTCGAAGGCCACGCGCTCCTTGTTGGCGAGTAACTCGTCGCAGATGCCCTGCAGCCGCTCGAGGTCCTTGGGCTCGACGGCGTCGCGGACCACGAGGAATCCGTCGCGCCGGAAGCCGTCGATCTGCCCGGCCGAGGCCTGGGGATAGCTCATCGCGTGCCTCCAGAATCAAATTGACTGAAACGAACAAATCAGTCAAGTTGGCGCCATGCACGGCAGCCAGCGCCTCGACGCCCGAGAGCTCGACCGGCTCCACAAGGACGGCTACGTGGTGCGCGAGCGCGCCTTCGGGCCCGATGACCTGGCGCGCCTGCGCGGCGACTGCGAAGCGATGGTCCGGCGAGTCACCGAGCGCAGCGTCGGCCGCCGCAAGCACGCGGTCGGCAGCTACATGTTCCAGCTCGAGCGCGGCCTGGTCACGATGGTGAAGTGGGAGCCCGCGTTCCCCGACGTGGTGCAAGGGGTCGAGCCCTTCGCGCACTTCGACCAGGCGCTCTGCGCCTGGGCCGCGGACCCGCGCTTCGTCGAGCCGATGAAGGACGTGGTCGGCGCGGAAGAGATCGAGCTCTTCACCGAGAAGCTGAACGTGAAGCGCGGGCGCACCGGCGGGCCGATCGTGCTGCACCAGGACTACCCGTACTGGACCGAGAACTCCGACGGCGCGGGCGACATCGCCACCGCGATCGTGTTCCTCGACGACTGCACGCGCCAGAACGGCTGTCTCGAGGTCGCGCCCGGCAGTCACACGGGCGGCGTGCGCGCGCGGCGCCAGGTGGAGGGCTTCGGCAGCATGGAGATGGACCAGAGCGAGTTCGACGAGTCACGGCTGGTCGCGCTCGAGTGTCCCGCGGGCACCGTCGTGTTCTTCGGCTCGCTGCTCGTCCACCGGTCACTCTACAACCACTCCGACCAGGACCGGCGCGCGCTGCTCTACAGCTACCAGCCCGCGGGCCGGCGCAAGGCGATCGAGGGCTTCCAGAAGCTCGTGGGCGGCCGGTCGTGAGAGCGCGGCGCGGCGAGGCCACCGGCGAGCGGGCGGCGGGCCGGCAGCGGCGGCACGAGCGCATCCTGGGCGCGGCCGAGGAGCTGTTCGCCGCGCACGGCTTCGCCAAGACCACGGTCGACGAGATCGCGGTCGCGGCCGGTGTCTCGAAGGGGCTGGTGTACGACCACTACCCGTCGAAGGAGGCGCTGCTCGGGGCGGTCTGGGACCGGCTGGTGGCGGCCTGGACCGAGGCCGTGCGCACGAGCAAGTTCCCCGACGGCTCGATCGCCGACGCGATCGGCGAGCTGTTGCGCATCTCGCTCGAGTACGTGCGCGACAATCCGCTGCTGCGCCGCATCATCGCGCTCGATCCGGGCGCGCTGATCCCCGGCGGCCGCGACAGCCAGGTCGCGTTCGCGCGCATGTACCGCGCGTCGCTCGAGCCGATCCTGGCGCGCGGGGTGAAGCGCGGCGAGCTGCGCCGCGACCTCGACGTGACTCATACGGTCGAGGTGATCTGGCTCCTGCACTTCACGCTCACCCGCGAGCTGTTCGTCGGTCCCAACCGTGTCTGGCGCGCGGACGCGGAGGAGCTCCTGCGCAGCGGGGTCGACCTGGTGGTGGCGGGCCTGCGCGCGCCCGCGGGGAGGCGAAAGTGACTCGCATGGCGTTCCTGGTGGCTGCGGCGCTCGCCGCAGCGGGCGCGGCACGCGCTCAAGTGACTTCTCCGGTGGTCTCGCCGCCGCAGATCCTGGGCGCGCTCGTCGGACCGGCCGCCAACAAGGTGCAGCCCGACCTCGCCTTCTTCGGCACCGACCTGGGCTGGACGGTGCTGCACCAGGGCGAGCTGCGCATCCTGTTCGGCGACACCGACTCGACCTTCGACCACGTCTGCCACGGCCAGCTCCACAACGACGACTCGGAAGGCGCACTGCCGCTCGCGCGGCCCGCCACGGGCGTTCCGGGAGTCACTTTCCAGACCGACCCGAACGACCCGAACGCCCTGCAGCACCTGTTCGTGTACCGCAACGGCGAGTCACTGCAGATGGGCTACGGCCAGGTGCCGGTCTCCGCCTACAGCGATGGCCAGAGCCTGGTCGGCATCATGGGGCGCGGAGGCACGATCCGCTGCACGCCGGGCGCGGCGACCCCGATCGCCGCCTGCCGCGGGTCACTCGACGATCACCCCGTCATGGCGAACTGGGCGACCGCGGACGGCCTGCGCTGCACGCAGACGCTGGGCGAGTGCGTGCCCGCGCCCAACGACATCCCGACCGCGTGCATCCTCGCGACCGGCGTGGGCTGCAATGCGTTCCTGGGCGAGACCTGTCAGCCGACGCCGAACGGGCTTTGCGCCGACCCGACGAGCTCGCAGAACGACGGCACGCCCTCGTCCGAGGTCTACACCGCCGGCAACGAGATGGAGTTCGCGAGCGAAGACCCGAACGCACGCGGCCAGTACACCTCGCGCGCGACGCTGCGCACCAACAAGTTCGTCAACACCACCGCGCGCACCGTGCGGCGCTTCACCTATCTCCCGATCGGCAACGACTACGCCCCGGGCAACGGCGCGCTCCTGGTCTGGGGCCGGCCCGGCTTCGCCGCCGAGCAGGGCCGCCAGGCGCAGATCTATCTCATGGTGCACGCGCTGCCGATCGAGACCGCGTCGAACGGGCGCTGGCTGTTCCATCCGTACTTCTACTCGGGCACGGACCCCAACGGCCTCCCGTACTGGTCGGCGCGCCAGCAGGACGCGCAGCCGCTCGCGCTCGACGGCCTCGTCGGCGGCAGCCCGCGCGAGGAGCAGCCGCTGGTGAATCAGTTCACCGTGAGCTGGGTCGGCGGGCGAATCAACAAGTGGGTCATGCTCTACGCCGGCAACATCGGCGACTATCTCCTGCTCGACCCCGCGCACGACCGGCCGGGCGCCGGCCCGGGCTCGGTGCGCATCCGCTTCGCCGACCACCCTTGGGGGCCGTGGACCCCCGCGCAGCCGCACCTGCTCGAAGGCACGGCCAGCCAGATCGGGTCACCGCTGGGGCCGGGCGGGGTGCTGTTCAGCCCGTCCTGCGTGAGTCAGCCGGGTCTCCTGTGCGCGCCCAGTGACCTCGTGCGCCCGATCGACTTCTACGTCGCCGGCTGCCCGCACGTGGGCATGACCTTCGACCAAGGCTTCTTCTACGGCTCCAACATCATCGACGCCTACCACCGCTCCGACGGCGCGGGCGGCATGAATGTCTTCTGGAACGTCTCGACCTGGAACCCCTACGGCGTGCTGTTCCTGAAGACCAATCTGAAGCCGCCACCCGCCCCCTGACTCTCAGAACTCGAAGCGATCGCCGAGCAGGCCCGACTTGATCAGCTGGCCGCGCTGGTCGAGGTCGTGCGAGACCACGATCTGCACGCCGGGCTGGGTCTGGGCCAGGTCGTGCAGGGTGCGGAGCTGGTTCAGCACCTGCTCGCGGTTCTCGTGCAGGAAGTAGTCGGTCACCAGCCGCGGCCGGTACCAGAGCTCGCGGATCTGGTCCATGTGCCAGGCCACGTCGCCCACGAACAGGAGCTCCTTGCCGCTAGCGAGCTTCACGTAGACGATCTGACTCCCGGGCGTGTGGCCCGGCGCCTTCACCAGCACCATGCCGGGCGCCGCCGCGTAGTACTTGTCGTACTCGAGCGGAGTCAGCGCCTTCTGGAGTGACTCGGGCACCTTGGCCGCGGCCATCATGCCGGCGTTGCCGAGCTGCTCCTTGGTGAGCATGAGCCTTCCGACCAGGTCGCGCGGGTTGTTGTAGAGGGCGATGCCGCCGATGTGGTCCGGGTGCTCGTGGGTGATCACGATGACTTTCGCCGCGGCCAGCCCATGCAGGAGCACCGCGAACGCGCTCTCGTCGAAGGCCGCGGTCGGGTTCATCACGTGCATCATGTCGGCGCTGAAGGCCGAGTCGATCATCGCGAAGGTCTTGTCCGGGTACACGACCTGGTACGCGCCGTGACTCATGGGCTGCTGCGCGCGCAACGACTCGCCCGCGAACACGGCGCCCTTGGGCAGGCTGCCCACGGCCACCTGCTGGTGATTCACGCGCGTGGGCAGGTCACCGGGCATGCTCGTGGCGAGCCGTCGCAGCTCGTCGAAGTCGAGCGCGTAGTCACTCTTCTCCGGGACCGGCGTGCGGCCCAGCAGGTAGCGCGCGGCCCCGAAGCCCAGGAGCGCGAGCAGGGCCAGCACGATCAAGAGAATGCGGACGAAGCGCATGGGTTCCTCCCTCGCGAAGCGCGCAGGATATTCCTAGACGCCGAGAGTCTGCGCTAGATGCGCGTTCAACAGTCTCCCGGACGGATCGAGTGAGCGCCGCACGCGCTGGAAGTCGGACCAGTGCGGATACAGGCCTGCGAGCCGCGCCGCGTCCAGCGAGTGGAGCTTCCCCCAGTGAGGCCGGCCCTCGTATCTCCAGAAGATCGGCTCGATCGCCGCGAAGTAGGGTCGGTAGTCCTCGTCCGCGAACTGGTGGATCGAGATCGAGAAGCCGGGCCGCCCCGAGAACATGCTGAGCCAGACGTCGTCGGCGCGCACGAAGCGGCACTCGATCGGGAAGCACACCGGCAGGTCGCGCGCGCGGATCTCCGCCAGCACCGCCCGCAGACACTCGGGCCCGGCCTCCGCCGGCATCGTGTACTCCATCTCGTTGAAGCGCACGGTGCGCGGGTGCGCCAGCACCTCGTGTGACTGGCCGGCGCGCGCGGTCGCGGGCTGCATGCCCAGGAAGGTGTCGTACAGCCAGCTGCCACCGGGCAGCGGCCGCGTCCAGCGGAACAGCGTGCGCAAGAGCAGGATCGCCTCCGGGTCGTCCTCGCCGGCGGAGGCGGGCGGCGCGCCCGAGCCGTCGTCGGGGTCGGTCGCGATCGCGAGCGCCACGTCGGCGTGCGGGAAGGCGTAGAACTCGAAGTGCGGGTGGGCGTCGCGCTCCCGCGCCAGGTCGGCCAGGACTGACTCGAGCGGCACGAAGCGCGAGCGCTCGACCAGCCGGAATGCCTCGCGGTTGGAGAGCCGGACGCGGGTCACCACGCCGAGCGCGCCCAGCGAGGTGCGCGCCGCGTGGAAGACCTCGGCGTTGCGCTGCGCGTCGCACTCCAGCACCTCGCCGGCCGGGGTCACGAGCGCGAGGCCGGTCACGTACGATGAGAGCGACCCGAGCCCCGCGCCCGTGCCGTGGGTCGAGGTCGCCAGCGCCCCGCCCAGAGTCTGGTAGTCGATGTCGGGCTGGTTCGGCAGCGCCTGGCCCAGGGCCGCCAGCGCGGGCCCGAGCTGCCACAGGCGCGTGCCGGCCCAGACCTCGGCCGTTTTCGCCGCCGCGTCCTGGCCGATCACGCCCTGCAGGCGGTCCAGGAACACCAGTGACTCGTCGCAGGGCACCAGAGCGCTGAACGAGTGACCCGCGCCGGCGGGCCGCAGCGCGCCGCCCGCGCGCAAGAGCGCCGCGACTTCGGCCTCGTCGCCGGGCACGAGGCGCGCCTTGGGCAGGCAGCGCACGGCCCCCGACCAGTTGCGCCACGGGAGCGGCGCGCCCGGCGTCCACTCCGGCAGGGCTGCCGCGGGTCCGGTGGACGAGCGCTCGCACGCGGCCAGCCCGGCCGCGCCCGCTCCGGCGGCCAGCGCCGCGCGCAAGAGCTCGCGGCGCGTCAGCCCCTTCACTGTGCGCCCTCCTCGAGTCCCGCGACGTACGCCACGAGCGCCCGCAGATCGGCCTCCGAGCACGCGCCGCACGCGCCCAGCGGCGGCATTCCGCGGTAGCCGTTCACGGTGTGCGCGAGCAGCACGCCGAAGCCCTGCGCGCGCCGCGCCGTCCAGGCGGCGGCGTCGCCCGCCGCCGGTGCGCCGGTGCCGGCGCGCGCATGGCACTCCGCGCAAGCTGACTGGTAGGTAAGCGCGCGCGCGGGCGAGAGCTGCGCCGCGACTGCCGGCTCGGCGCGCTCTGCGCGCGTGCAGCCGACGAGAAAGATGAGAAGCACGTAGCGCAGGCCGCGCCGCTCAAGGGTTCCCGTCACGATCCCGATTTTGAACTCCTAGGCGAATTCCGCCGGCGGGAGAAGCAGTTGGCAAGGGCCAAGGGCACGGTAGTGGTCGGGCTGGTTCGAGCGCTTCGCAAGAACAAGGAGAAGTCCCGACAGCTCCTGCCCGCAAACCTTCATCACTACCTCCAGGAGCGCATCGTCGTCGCCTCGTGGTACCCGCTCGACGACTACATCACGCTGCTGCGCACGGTCGGCAAGATCCTCGGCAAGGGCGCCACCGAGACCTACGTCGAGATGGGCCGCGTCGCCGCAAAAGATCACATGGAAGGCACGTACAGCCGGCTGAAGAAGAGCGTGAATCGCCAGGCCGCGTTCACGCTGCTCTCCTCCATGTACGACACCGGCGAGATGCGCGTGATCGACCGCGCGCCGGGCCGGGCGCTGCTCGAGTGGGCAGGCTTCGCCCAGCCGACGCGCGAAGTGTGTGAGACGTTCACCGGCTACCAGCTCCAGCGCATGGAGGCCCAGGGCTTCGAGGAGGTGCACGTGCGCCACACCAAGTGCCGCGCCGAGGGCGCGCAGTGCTGCCGCTGGGAGATCGCCTGGAAGGGCCGCGCGATGCTCTGAGCATCGGACGGTGGGCGGGCATGCGAGAATCCGTGCATGCCGGCCCCTGTCAGCTCCGCGGACCGGATCCCGCTCGGCGCGTTCGCCTTCCTGCGCGAGCTTTCGCGCAACAACCGCCGCGAGTGGTTCGCTGCGAACAAGCCGCGCTACTTGGCGGAGCTGCGCGACCCGGTGCTCGCGTTCATCGCCGCCTTCGAGCCGCGGCTGGCGAAGCTCAGCAAGTTTTTGGTGGCCGACGCCGGCTCCATGTTCCGCATCTACCGCGACACGCGCTTCGCGAAGGACAAGAGCCCGTACAAGACCGCACAGGGCATCTGGTTCACGCACGCCGAGGGCCGTGACTCGCCGGCACCGGGCTTCTACCTGCACCTGGCGCCGGGCGACGTGTTCATGGGCGCGGGCATCTGGCGCGCCGAGCCCGACGCGCTGGCGCAGGTGCGCGCCGCGATCGCCGCGCAGCCGGCGCGCTGGAAGCGCGTGCGCGGCAAGCTCGACGCCGGCGAGACACTCGCGCGGCCGCCGCGCGGCTTCGACCCGGAGCACCCGTGCATCGAGGACTTGAAGCGCAAGCAGTTCACCGTGAGTCACCGGTTCAAGGAGGCCGACGCCACCCGGGCCGGCTTCATCGACCGCTACGCGGCGGCCTGCCGCGGCGCGGTCCCGCTCGTGCGTTTCCTCACGGAGGCCGTGGGCCGGCCCTGGTGACTGCGCCGGCCGGTGTATAATGCCGGAGGTGCAATTCCAGGTGCGGCGGCGATGGCCCGCCGGCTTCCCCGCCGGGGAAGCGATCCGGTGGAACTCCGGAGCCACGCGGTAGACCCCGCGCGAGAGGACCGTGGACGTCCTCCCTTCTTCCAAACCACACCGAAGGAGGTCTTCATGTATCGCGGGTTCATTCGTGAAGTGGGTCGGGTCGTGGCCGCGGGTCCGGACGGGCTGCGCGTGCGCGCGCCCAAGGCCTGCCCGGAGCTCGAGCCGGGCGGCTCGGTCTGCGTGGCTGGCGTCTGCGTCTCGGCGGTCGAGGTCGACGGCGGCGAGTTCCGCGCCGAGCTGTCGAGCGAGACACGGCGCCGCTCGACGCTGGCCGACCTCCAAGCCGGCGCGGCGGTCAACGTCGAGACGCCGGTGCGCGTGGGCGACGCGATCGAGGGTCACCTCGTGCAGGGGCACGTCGACGCGATCGCGAAGGTGCTGCGGGTCGACGCCGAGGACAGCGGCCGGCGCGTCTGGCTGCGCCCGCCCGCGCGCTTCCTCGAGTCACTCGTGCCCAAAGGCTCGGTCACCGTCGACGGAGTGAGTCTCACGGTCGCCGACGTGCAGCGCGACCGCTTCGCGGTGGCGCTCGTGCCGCTCACCATCGCCTCGACCACGCTCGGCGGTCTTTTGGCCGGCGACCGCGTGAACCTGGAAGGCGACCTGCTCGACCGCCTGGCCGAACGCTGGGAGGGTCGCACACGCGCGGCGCTCACGCGCGCCGTGGCGGCCATGCCATGGAAGGGCTGGGTGAGTGGCCGGCTGGGCGTGGAGAAGGTCGTGGCGCAGATCGCCGCCGGCGGCTGCGCCGTGGTCTACGATCCCGCGCGCGAAGGCGAGGGCGACGTGATCGCGGCCGGCGCCGCGCTGCGACCGCAGACGTTCGCGTTCCTGCTGACCCAGGCCTGCGGACACACCACCGTGCCGTGCGAGCGCGCCGTGCTCGACCGGCTCGAAATCCCGGCAATCGCCGGTGGCGGCGACCGCCACGGCACCGCGATGCACGTGCCGATCGACCTGGCGTCGGCAGCGGGCAGCGGTGTCTCGGCCGCGGAGCGCGCCGCCACGGTGCGCCGCCTCGCTGACCCCGACGCACGGCCCGAAGACTTCCTGCGCCCGGGCCACGTGTTTCCGCTCGCGGCGCGGCCCGGCGGGCTGCGGGAGCGCGCGGGTCACACCGAGGCCACGGTCGCCCTGTGTCGCGCGGCAAAGCTCGCCCCCGTGGGCGTGTGCTGCGAGATCATGTCACCCGACGGCGCGATGTCCGGCCCCGCCGAGCTGGAGCGCTTCGCGCTGCACTGGGGCCTCCCGCTGTGCGAGATCTCGCTCCTGGCCGAGTTCCTCTGAGCGACCCCGCAAGCGGCAGCGCCGCGCGCAGTGAGCCGGAGGCGAACGGAGCAAGCCGCGCGTCACTCGTGGCGCAGGGCTTCGATCGGATCCAGGCGCGCGGCTTGTCGGGCCGGAAAGAACCCGAAGACCACGCCGACGGCGGCGGAGAAGAGGAAGGCCATCGTGACCACGCCGGGCTGGAACACGAAGGGCGCGCCGATCGCGTTGGTTCCGGCCAGTGCGGCGAGCAGGCCGATCACGATGCCCACGATCCCACCGACCGAGGAGAGCACCACGGCTTCGACCAGGAACTGAGTCAGCACCTCGCGCTCGAGCGCGCCGATCGCCAGGCGGATGCCGATCTCGCGCGTCCGCTCGGTGACCGAGACCAGCATGATGTTCATGATGCCGATGCCGCCGACCAGCATGCTCACCGCCGCGACGGCGCCGAGCAGCGAGGTCATGACCTTGGTGGTCGAAGTGAGCGCGCTCGCGATCTCCTTCATGTCGCGGATCGAGAAATCGTCGTCGCCGGTCGAGCTGTGGCGCTTCTCGTGCAGGAAGCGCTGCAGGTC
>DATKAO010000173.1 GCA_035498015.1 Myxococcota bacterium | reverse complement strand
CTACGTCATGCGCTACAGCTCGCGGCTCGATTACTTCCTGTTCAACTGGCTGTTCCTGCTGTCCGGAATCCGTCTCTCGGCCTTCGCGAACGGGATCAAGTTCTTCTACTACCGGCCGTTCGGCGAGGCGCTGCGGCTGCTCGCGCAGGGCAGCGTCGAGAGACTGCGGCGCGGCGCGCGCGGCATGCGCGAGCAGAGCATCCAGCAGGTGCGGCGCGTGGCGCGTGAGGGCGGCACGGCGTTCCTGTTCCTGCGCACCGACAAGTTCCGCACGCGCGTGCACTTCCGGAAGCGCGCCGTGCGCGAGGGGCGCACCGAGCTCGACTATCTGCGCGAGGTGATCGACACCGCGTTCGCGCACGAGGTGCCCGTGTCACTCGTGCCGCTCGCGCTGTTCTGGCGCAAGGGCGCGCGCCCGCAGCGGCCCTTCCTGAACCTCTTCTACGGCGGCAACGAGCGGCCGACCGACTTCGGCAAGGTGGTCTCGTTCGTCTGGAACTACCGCAACCTGGCGGTGCGCGTGGGCACGCCGATCGACCTGCGCGCGTTCGTCGACGCGAACCGGGCCTCGGGCCGCGAGCGGGTGGTGAAGCAGGTGCGGCGCTCGCTGCTCATCTTCCTCCGGCGCGAGGAGAAGCCGGTCGTCGGCGCCACGCTGCCGTCGTTCGCGCGCGTGCAGGAGGCGGTGCTCGACGACTCCGAGGTGCGGCGCGTGATCGACGAGGTCGCGCGCGAGAAGCGGCGCTCGCCGGCGCGGGTCGAGGCGCGCGCGCAGAAGAACCTGGTCGAGATCGCGGCCAGCCCCAGCCCCACGATGCTGGCCGTGCTGGCGGTGGTGGTGGAGTCGCTGTTCAAGCGCCTGTTCGTGCGCATCGAGCTGCACGATCTCGAGCCGGTGGTCGAGGCGGCGAAGCTGCACCCGCTGGTGCTGGTGCCGAGTCACCGCTCGCACTTCGACTATCTGATCCTGTCGTGGCTGTTCTATCGCAGTCACCTGGTGCCGCCGCAGGTGGCGGCGGGCATCAATCTCTCGTTCTGGCCCTTGGGGCCGATCTTCCGCCGCGCCGGCGCGTTCTTCCTGCGCCGCAGCTTCGACGGCGACCCGCTGTACACGGCGGTGTTCCGCAGCTACGTGCAGCACCTGATCAAGGACGGGGTGAGTCAGGAGTTCTTCATCGAGGGCACGCGCTCGCGCACGGGCAAGACGCTGCGGCCCCGGCTCGGCATGCTGCGCATGGTGCTCGAGGCCTACGCGCGCGGCGCGCGCCGCGACCTCTATCTCGTGCCGGTCGGCTTCACCTACGAGCGCCTGGTGGAGGAGGGCTCGGTGACCGCCGAGCGCGGCGGCGCGAAGAAGCAGCGCGAGAGTCTGTGGTCGCTGCTCTTCGCCGGCCGCGTGCTGCGCTACCGCTACGGCAGCGTGACCGTGCGCT
Organism: Myxococcota bacterium; assembly: GCA_035498015.1. Taxonomy (NCBI): domain Bacteria; kingdom Pseudomonadati; phylum Myxococcota; species Myxococcota bacterium. The sequence goes on along the minus strand of DATKAO010000173.1, from coordinate 30,273 downwards.
TCGGCGCCCCCATCTCGCTGGCGCAGCGGCTGGGCAGCGAAGTCGGGCGGCGCTCCGAGGCGGGGCGCATTCCCGACCTGCGCGCCACGTCGGCGGCGCTCGGCGTCGAGCTGTGCCGCGACATCAACGACCTGGTGACTGCCGGCCGCTCGACGGTCGCGGCCGCGGCGCTGCTCGGTCAGACCGCGAACGCGCTGCGCGAGGACGAGCTGCGCGAGCGCGTGGTCGAGGTGGCCGCGCTGCTCGAGCTCCTGGGCGTGAAGCGCGGCGTGGCGCTCGAGCGCTGTCTCGACACCGGCCGGCCCGAAGCCGTGACGGAGCTGCTCGAGCAGGCCGAGCGCGTGGTGCGCGTGCCGTCGCCGCGCGGCGACCTCTTGCAGATCGCCCCCGAGATGCGCCCGGCGCTCGACCTCTACCGCGCCGCGGTGGGTCATGCGCTGGTCTGGCCCGGGGTGATCGCGCTCTCGCTCCGGGGCGAGCGCTCGCGCGAGGCGCTGCACCGGGAGGCGTCGGACTGGCTCGACTTGCTCTCCGCGGAGTTCTTCCCGGTGGAGGGCGAAGAGCGGCGCGAGCGCATCGAGCGCGTGCTCGCGCACCTGACCGCGCGCGGCTGGATCGCGGCGAGCTCGGCCGATCGGCTCGGCCCCACGCCCGCCGGCGAGCCCTGGCTCGCGTTCCTGCGCGCGCAGGTGCAGCCGATGCTCGAGACCTATGCCGCCGTGGCCCGGGTGGTCGCCGAGGCCAAGGGCGAGGGCGCGCGCGACGCGCTGATCAAGCGCGCGCAGGAGGCCCAGCGCGAGGAGCTGCTCACCGGCGGGGCGCAGTTCCCCGAGGGCGTGTGCGCAGTCGCGGCGGGAAATGCGCTCGAGCTTCTGCTGCGCATGGGCGCAATCGTGGCCGACGGGAACCCGCTGCGCGGTGAGACGGGCTTCCACCGCGGGCCGCAGTTCGACGCGCTCGAGACTCTGCGCGACCGGTTGGCAGCGGGGCGCGACCCGAGATAGAGTCGCGCGATGGCGCTGGGCGTGAAACGATCGAAGGACGGGACTCAGGTCCTGCGCTTCGGCTTTCCCAAGGGCTCGCTCGAGTCCATGACCGCGCAGCTCTTCGAGCGCGCGGGCTACCGCATGCAGTTTCCCGAGCGCTCGCTCTTCCCGGCGATCGACGACAAGGACATCGAGTGTGTCCTGATCCGCGCGCAGGAGATGGCGCGCTACGTCGCGCAGGGCGTGCTCGACGCGGGCATCACCGGCCACGATTGGATCACCGAGAACAAGGTCGCGGTGAAGGAGCTCGCCGAGCTGCGCTACGCCAAGACGAGCTTCCGGCCCACGCGCTGGGTGCTGGCCGTGCCCGAGGACTCGCCGATCCAGTCGGTGCGCGACCTCGCGGGCAAGCGCATCGCCACCGAGGCCGTCGGCCTGGTGCAGGCCTGGCTCCAGTCACACGGTGTCTCGGCGAACGTCGAGTTCTCGTGGGGCGCGACCGAGGTCAAGCCGCCGTTGCTCGCCGACGCGATCGTCGACGTGACCGAGACCGGCTCGAGCCTGCGCGCCAACAAGCTGCGCATCGTGGACACGCTGCTCGAGAGCACGCCGCGCCTGATTGCGAACCCCACGGCCTACGAAGATCCCTGGAAGCGGCGCAAGCTCGACCGGCTGGCGCTCATGCTGAACGGCGCGATCGCCGCGCAGGGCAAGGTCGGGCTCATGCTGAACTGTCCCAAGGATCACCTGCCCAAGGTGCTCGCGCTCCTGCCGGCGCTGGCCTCGCCCACGGTGTCTCCGCTGGCCGACGGGCGCATGGTGGCGGTCAACACCATCGTCGACGAGCTGCGCGCGCGCGACCTGATCCCGGACCTCGCCGACGCCGGCGCCACCGGCATCGTCGAGTTCCCGATCACGAAGATCGTCTACTGAGTCATGCCGCGCGCGCTGCGCTGGCTCGCGGCGGCGGCCGCTGCGGCGATCGCGGTGATCGTGCTCGGGCTGGTCGCCGCGCGCTGCCACGACGGGCCGCTCGGGCCGTTCACCGGCGGCACGTTCCGCTCCGGCATCGAGAGCCCGCCGCCGAGTGACTGGAGCTTCGCGGCGGCGCGTTACTCGTTCGAGCTCGAGCTGCCGCCCGCCGAGGGCCGCTCGGTCACTACAGGCTTCATGGTGGTCGACGGCCGGCTCTACGTGCCGAGCGTGCTCGCGGAGCACAAGCGCTGGCCCGCCGAGGTCCTGGCCGACGGCCGCGTGCGCGTCCGGCTCGACGGCAGGATCTACGCCTTCCAGGCCACGCGCGTCCTTGACCCCCCGACGCTCGCGCGCGTGGCGCCGGTGTTTCACGACAAGTACGGAACGCCCGCCGAGGGCGTGGGCACCCGCGACTGGATCTTCGCGCTCGTTCCGCGATGAAGGCGCCGAACTGCCGATCGCACGGGCTCGCGCACATGTTGGACTGGGCCGTGGAGCGCGGCGCGCGCCGCGAGCGGCTGCTCGCGCGCGTGGGCGTCGCACCGGCGCTCTTGGCGGACCCCGAGGCGCGCGTGCCGCTCGAGGCCTACTACGCGGGCATCGAGGCGGCGGTCGACGAGCTTTGCGACCCGTTCCTGGGCCTGCACTACATCGCGTCGGTCGACCCATCGGCGCTGGGAGCGCTCGGCTTTCTCGCGCTGGCCAGCCCGACCGCCGGCGACGCGCTCGCGCGCATCTTCCGCTACCACGCCTGGCTCAGCGAGGGCGACCGCTTCGCGATGGAGCTCCTGGGCGGCGAGGCGCGCTTCCGCTACGAGCCTTGGGGCCCGGCGCGGCCCGCGCACGCGCAGTGCGCGGAGATGTACGCGGCCGACTGTTTCTTCGGGCTGGCGCGCGCGACCGGCGCTCCGATCGCGGCGCGCGCGCTGCGCTTCGCGCACGCGCCGCACGGCGCCGAGTCGGAGTATCTGAAGATCCTCGGCTGCCGGCCGGAGTTCGGCGCGGGGCGTTGTGAGTGGAGCTTCGCGGCCGACGTGCTGGCGCGGCCGATGGCGGGCGCGGACTCGGCGCTCGAGCGCTTTCTCGAGCGGCAGGTCGAGGCGGACGCGCGCGCCTGGAGCTCGAGCGGACCCGCGTCGGAGCAGGCGCGGCGCGCGCTCGCCGAGTCACTCGTCGACGGCGGCCTGTCCGTGAGCGCGCTCGCCGAACGGCTGCGCACCAGCGCGCGCACGCTGCAGCGGCGGCTGCAGGCCGAGGGCACGTCGGTCGCGGCGCTGCTCGACGACCTGCGCCGCTCGCGCGCGCAGGCCTATCTCGAGCTGGGCCTGCCGGCCGCCGAGGTGAGCTATCTGGTCGGCTTCGCCGAGCCGAGTGTCTTCTTCCGCGCCTTCAAGCGCTGGACGGGCGAGACACCCTCGGAGTACCGCGGGCGCTCCAAGAGGAGTCCATCATGAGCTACCGGACCGAGTGGATCTGTATCATCCTGGTCGGGGTCTTCTGGGGCGGGTATCCGCTCGTGGCCCGGCTGTCGAGCTTCGGGGGGCCGTTCGCGTCGCTCGTGCTGGCGCTCCTGTCGTGCCTGCCGATCCTCGCGATCACCGCCTGGGTCGGTGATTGGACGGGCCCTACGCGCGCGCAGCTCTGGCCGGTGGCGATCGCGGGCATCATGCAGGGCATCGGGCTGGTGGCGTTCCTGCGCCTGGCCACCGGCAAGCTCGAGGCGTCGGTCGCGATCCCGATCTCGGACGTGGGCATGCTGATCGTGACCACGCTGGGCGCCATGCTGTTCTTCCAGGAGTCAGTGACCGCCCAGAAGCTGGCCGGCCTGGCGCTGCTCTTCACGGGGATCTGGCTCCTGCGGCCCGCTTGAGGTAGGATGCCGCCAACCGAGGAGGTACACGCATGACTGCCATCGTCGTTCGCAGCAGCTCACGCCTCCGGTCCGCCCTGCGCTAGCGCGGGGCCCGAACACTCCGGCGAGGACACGCGAGACCGAGGCCTGAGCCACAGGCTCGTCTCGAGTCGTCGCACGCTCCTCGCCTGGAGAGTTCATTGTCGAATCCACGTGTGGGCTCCCGCCTGTCGGGGGCCCAGTTCACGCGCGGCATGCTGGCCGAGGCCGAGAAGGCCGAAGTGCTCGCGCAGTTCGGGGGTCAGGGGCTGGTCGACGACGTGCTGGGCGTCGTCGGCGATGGCAAGGAAGCCACGGTCTACCTGTGTGCCGCCAACGAGTCGGTCGGGGTGGAGTATCTCGCGGCCAAGGTGTACCGCGCGTCGAAGTTTCGCGCGTTTCGCGGCGGACGGGCGTACGCGGGGGAGCGCACCGCGACGCGCTCCGGGCTCGCCTCGCGCGTGAAGCGGGCCATCCGCACCAAGACCCAGGTCGGCATGCAGATGGCGCACCTGGAGTGGGTCACCTGGGAGTGGGAGACGCTCTGCCGCCTGCACGACGCGGGGGCGGACGTTCCCGAGCCGCTCGCCGCGAGTGACGACGCGATCCTGATGGAGTTCGTGGGAGACGGGGAGGGCGCAGCGCCGCAGCTCCGGCGCGTCGAGCTCGGGCCCGACGAAGCCGCCAAGGTGCTCCAGCGCCTGCTGCGCAACGTGGAGATCTTCCTCGAGCTCCACCTGGTGCACGGTGACCTGTCCGCATACAACGTGCTGTGGCACGGCGGCAAGGCCTGGGTGATCGACGTGCCTCAGTCGCTGAACCTGCACACCAGCCCGGACGGCTACGAGTATCTGCGCCGCGACGTCGCGAACCTCGAGCGCTACTTCGCGCGCTACGGGCTGCGCTGCGGCGACTTCGCGGACAAGGCGTGGCGGCGCTACATGCGCGGGGAGCTCGCGCGTTGAAGGACGGCCCGCGTGGTGTTCGCCATCAGCCGATCGGCCAGGCGAGGCGAGAGACGACTCACCGCCACGAGCAGGCGGTTGCCGACGCCCGAGAACGAGCGCCGCGGCCCGCGCTCGAGCGCGCGCAGCGCGTGGCGCGCCACGAGCGCGGGCTGCGACATCGGCACGCCGTCGAAGCGCACCGAGCGTCCGGCCTCGGTCGCGGTGTGCGGCGCGACCAACAGCACCACGCGCACGCCGCGCGACGCGAGCTCGCCGCGCAGCGCGAACGTGAACGCGTCGAGCGCCGCCTTCGAGGCCGAGTAAGTCGCCACCGACGGCCCCGCCACGCAGCCGAGCACCGACGACACGTTCAGGATCGTGCCGCTGCCGCGCGCCAGCATCTCGGGCAGCACGGCGCGCACCGTGCGCACGGCGCCCAGGTAGTTGAGCTCGATCTCCTCGCGCACGCAGGCCGGGTCGAGCTCGAGGAAGGGCGCCTGGTGGGCCACCCCCGCGTCGTTCACCAGCACCTCGATCCCGCCCAGGAGCTCCCGCGCGCGCTCGACCCCGCGCGCCACCGAGGCGTCGTCGCACAAGTCCAGGGGCAGCGCGTGCGCCTCTGCGCCGGACGCGCGCAGCTCCGCGGCCACTTTCTCCAGGTCGAGCGACCGGCGCGCCGCCAGCGCCAGGCGCGCCCCGCGCGCCGCCAGCGCCCGCGCGATCGCAAGCCCGATGCCCCGCGACGCCCCCGTGAGCAGCACTGATCTTCCCCGCAGCTCGAGTCTCTTCGCCATGGCGAGACTGTGCCCCGCGGGCGGGCGCCGCGCCGCGGCCCGGCGCGCCGAAAGCAAAGACTCTCCACGCCACGACTGCTCACCTGCCGGAGTACCAGCACCGGCACCCCAGCTCCGACAAGCCGGGATACTCACCGGAGTTGAACACGACACGGTCGCCCTCGAGCCGGTCACCGGGTAGCGCAGGAAGATGTTCGCGTCGTCTTGATGGAACGCACGACTTCGCGCCAGAGCTCCTCGCAAGAGCGACGAGTCAGCTAGAGACCTTTCATGCGGCGCGCGGCGACGCTACTGATTCGAGAGCGTCGCGCACTGAGTCGCGCAGTCCGACCCCCACTGCACGCACAGGCCGGCCTGCTCGGTGGCAAGGTTGCGAAAGGGCTGGCGCGAGCTCGCGAAGTCGGAGTGCACGGTCGCCTTGCAGGCCTTCACGGCGCTGGCCCCGCCGCCTTGGTCGATGCACGCGCCGTCCTCGATCGCCTCCGCCTTGCCACTCGACTTGAAGTAGCACGCGACCGCCGTGCCGATCACCTGCTTGCACTCCGCCACCGCATGCTTGCACAGCGAGTCACACTGCTTCTCGTTCATCGTGTGCGCGTGCGAGGCGAAGATGTTCGGGTCCGCCATGTTACCGGCGACCTCGACCGTCGGGCACCCGCTGCTGATGGGACTCACGAACGGCAGACCGCCCGCGCGGGCGGGGAAGGGCAGCGTCGCCGCGAACACGACCGCCGAGACGAGACTGATTCGCTTCATGATCACATCCCCAACGTGGCGCACTGAGTCACACAGTCCGTGCCCCAGCTGGTACAGCGGCCGAGCTCGGTGATGAGGAAGCCGCGGAACTCGGCCCGTACGCTGGCCACGTTGACGTGCACGTTGCTCTTGCAGGTCTTCAAGTCGCTCGGCGAGCCGCCGTCCGCGTCGGCGCACGCGGCGTCGGCGAAGAACTCGGCCTTGCTGACCGCCTTGAAGGTGCACGCGGCGGACTCTTTGACTACCTGCGCGCACTCGGCGGCCGCCTGCTTGCACAGCGAGTCACACAGCTTGACGGTCATCGAGTGTGCGTTCGAGACGAAATAGCTCGGGTCCTGCATGTCGTCGACGAGGTAGATCGTGCCGCAGCCGTTTTGGAGCGGATTCCCGAAGCCCGGGCCGCCCGCGCGCGCGGCTGCCGGCGCGCACAGGGCCAGCAGCGCGGCGAGAATGAGACTGACTCTGCTCATCGAAGCTCCTCCTTGGTCACGGGGCCGCGAGCGTCGCGCACTGGGTGATGCGATCCGCGCCCCAGGGTGAGCAACGGCCGGTCTCGATCTGGCAGCTGGGCCGCCGCCGTCGACGACAGCCCACGCCGAGCCTGGCCAGACTGAGAGTGACTCGAATCATGAAGTCTCCTCCGAGCCTTCAGCCAGCTCCGAGCTGCTGGCAGTCGCTGGTGCATTCCTGACCCCAGTCGATGCAGTCGTCGCGCGCGCTCAGGAGCTCGCTGCGGACGCCGAGCCGCTCCTCGGCGAGTGCGGTCGCCGCGCCCTTTCGACAAGAGCTGATGTCGCTGCCGTACGGCACCGGGCTGATCGCGCAGCCCGCTGAGAGGGTGGTGAGCGCACCCTTCAGTACTGCGTCGTTGCACGCGGCCGCGGCGCTGGCCGAGTGTCTGCACTCCGCGACGGCTACTTTGCACAGCGCGCTGCAGCTCTTGAGAGTGAGTACGGCGCCGAATATGGAGAAGTAGTTCGGGTCGGACATCTGAGCCACGACGCCGATCTCGGGGCAGATGTTGCCCTTGATCGGCGGCAGGAGCGGCGGTGACGAGCCGACGCCGGCGATGACTGCAGTGGCGAGCGCTCCACCAACCGAGGCGAGAACCGTGCAGGCGAGAATCGTCTTCTTCACGAAGTGACTCCTAGGCCTGGCCGAGGATCTGGCAAGCCGCGATGCAGTCACTGCCCCAGTTGGCGCAGCCGGTCCGGTCGTCGGCGAGCGTGTTCTTGAGGTCGTTCTTGCGCGTGACCTCCCAGTAGTCGTGCGCGTTGCTCTTGCACGCTTTCGCCTGAGTGGGATAGTCGGCCTCGCACTCGGCGTCGTTGAACTGGAGGCTACGAGACAGGAACGTGTTCATGCACGCGCCGTTCGCTGCCACCGCGCGTTTGCACTGCGCGGCGTTCGTCTTGCACAGGGCGCTGCAGCTCTTCACGGTGAGCACACCGCCCGCGTGCATTTCGAAGTAGTTGGGCGGGCCCATGGCGCTGGCGACGTCGGGGTTGCCGCACGTCGCAGGGAACACCGGGTTGGCGAAGACGCCGGCCCAGACCGCGGTCGCGAGCGACAGCGCCGTGATTCCGGCCGCACCGAGTGACGCGACGGCTCTCATCTTCAATTGAGTGGCCCCCTCTGATGATGAATCCGGATGCGAGAGAGGCGAGACCGCTCACGCGGCCCCGCCTGTCCATCATCCTCCGAGGCGGCTTCAGACGCAAAGCCTCAAATGACTCCGATCAGTCTGGCGCTTGGTGATGCAGGTCTCGCCCCAGGTCGAGCAGGCGTGGAGCGCGCCGGAGAGCTCGCTGCGGATCTCGAACCGTTCATCGGCGATCATGTTTTTGCCACGTCTTTCGACACGATTTCGTGTCGCCGCCGAACCGTCGGGCTGATCTCGCAGCGACGCTCGGATTCTCTCCACTCTTCCCCAAGCGACGGATCCCCGCTCTCTGGTTGCGACTCAAGGCTGGTCGCAGTCCATCGCGCAACTCGCGCCCCAGCTGGCGCAATCCGCCTGCGCGCCCTTGACGTGCTCGATGATCGCGTCCTTGCTCGCCGCGATATCGCCGTGCGCGGCGCTCATGCATTCCTTCACGCTCAGCGCAACGTCGTTGTTCGCGGCGCACGACGTGCGCTCGAACTGCAGCGCGTGCGAGAGGCCCTTCAGATTGCACGCGCCGGTGGCGGCCGCAGCTTGCTTGCACTGCGCGGCAGCCGCGCGGCACAGCGCTTCGCAGCCGTGCAGCGTGCTGTTCGGGCCGGCGTGGGCCGCGAAGTAGTTCGGGTTCGCCATCTCGGACGCCGTGTCGAGGTCGCCGCAGACACCGAAGCTGATCGGCGTGTTGTACGACGGGCCGACGAAGTCGGCTCTTGCGACACTCGTGAGTGTCGCGACGCCGAACAACGCGAAGCCGAAGAACCGAATACGACTCATCATGGTGGTGACTCCCTCCGTGAAGGACTCAGAAAGGCAGGCTGCACCGATGCACTCGTTGCCCCAGGTCGTGCAAGCGGCGAGGTCGTTCTTGAAGTCGTCGACGATCGTCTGCTCCGACGCCGCAGCGCCGGAGCGCGCGGCCGCCTTGCCGGCCGGCGCATCGCCGGGGCCCGGGTTGTCCTGCCCGCACGCGGCCTGTTCGTACTGAGCCGTGCGGCCGACCACCCCAGCGCGAACGCGCAGCAGGCCATGCGCGCAGGCTACCAGAGGCCGTGCGCCGCTGCCGGAGAGAGGCCGCTAGATCTCGATCGTGTAGCCGTCGGGATCGTGGAGGTACGCGTACTGCCGCCCCGTCGGGCCGCTGCGGCGCAGCAGCTTCCCGCCGTGCTTCTCGATCTCCACGATCGCGTCGTCCAGGCTCTGGCCGGGAGCGAGCTCGAAGCCGAAGTGATCGATGCCCGCCGGCGCGCCCGCCGCGCGTGACTCGGCCGGGTCACCGTTCAGCGTGAGCAGGTCCTTGGAGCCCGGGGTCTGCAGGAAGACCATGGTAGGCCCATCGCGGAACAGCTCCTTCATGCCGAAGGCGCCGGTATAGAAGCGGAGTGACCGGTCGAGATCTCTCACGTGCAGGTGCAGGTGATAGATCCCGCGGGTCTTGATCACCGAGGCGAGAGCTCCCGCAGCCCGCTCGCTTCCCACTCCTTGGAGAGCTGCGAGAGGCGCTTCTGGAACTCCTCGAAGTCGTCGTCGAACGACAGGATGATCTCGGTGGTGCGCGGGATGTCGTCGCCCGACAGCAGCCCGCGGTAGCGGTTCAGGTTGGCGAGGATGGCCTCGGCGACCTTCAGCGCGCGCTTCTCGGTCTTGATCAGCGGCGACTGCAGCGTGTAGACGTTGTTGCGGCCCCAGAGTGACTCGTCGCGCACGATCGCGATCTCGCGGTAGATGCCGTGGATCGGATCGAAGTTGTACTCGACCCGGACCTCCTTGAAGATGTCCGAGTTGCCGGTGTAGAAGCCGCGCTCCTTCTCGACCTTGCCGAGCTGCCGGCAGCGCGGGCAGTAGAACGTGTCGCCGTGATTCAAGAGGAAGACGCCCTTGGCGTAGTCCTCGCACTCGGTGTTCTCGCAGTACCCGACGCCGCGCTTCATGCGCGCCATCTGACTCGATCGTCCGAGGTCCTCGTGGCCCGTCATCTGCTCGCTCTCCCTAGGTGCCATCGCTTCGCTCCAACTCGGCTCGGCTGCCGGTTTCGAAATCGACGCCGACTGGCGCCAAAACTGGCGACTCATGAGTCGAAGACTGAAAAGGTCTCGCCAATTCAACTCTCTGTGTCCCTGTCATTGCCGGGCTTGTCTTCCCGAGTGGTTGCCGGTCGATCCAACCTTCGTGCCAAGGCGTTCCCTGCCTGGATTGAGACGATCGACCCATCCGACGGCCAACGCTCCCTTCGCACTGCCGTCACGATCCTTTGACTCAAGAAGCTGCGCTCACCCTGCACTCGCTCGAGCCCGCCGGCCCGCGACTTCGCTGGGTGCGTCTTCTCCGCGAAGTGGAAGCGAGCTCCCCACGTATCAGCGAGGTGCAGCGTGCGCGCACGACACCTCGAGAACACGGACACACCAGAGATCGAAGGCGGGATCGAGGCCGAGGGTGGAGGGGAGCTTGCGCTTACGTCCGCAAGGTCGACGTGGAAGTCGCAGGTGCGACGGCCGACTCCGATTTATCTCTGCCGCGCGGAAATTTGTCAACTGCGGCGCTGTTGATCGCGCAGCGCTGCGCCCCGCGCGGCGCGCAGGTACAGGATGTACCCGACGAGCACGACGCCGGTGACGGCGTAGGCGGCGATCACCCAGGGCATCAGTGGGCTCCCAGCCGGCTGGCGAGCGCCCGCGCCTGCAGCGTGCCGAGCTCGCAGCGCTTGGCGACCAGCCAGGCGAAGATCCAGATGAAGGTGATCATCCCCACACCGACGGTCTGGCCCATCTCGGGCGGCAAGCCCTCGCGCGCCGGGTTCACTGGGTGCATCGCGGCGCCCTTGGCCAGGTCGAGCGCGAAGTACACGAAGGGGATCGCTCCCACGCCCGCGATCCCGTACACCGCGGTGTAAGTGCGCGCGGTGTCGCTGCCGAAAGCGAAGCTCCGCAGGAACAGATAGGCGACGTAGATGAACCACAGGATGAGGGTCATCGTGAGTCGCAGATCCCAGGCCCACCACTGGCCCCACGCCGGCTTCGCCCAGATCGGGCCGACCAGCAGCATGAGCGTGCAGAACACCACTCCGACCTCGGCCCCCGCGGCGGCCAGCGTGTCCCAACGCTCCTCGCGCGAACGCAGGTAGAGGACTCCGCCCAGCGCCGACAGCACGAACCCGAAGTAGGTCGGGATGATCGCCGGGATGTGCACGTAGAAGATCTTCTGGATGATCCCCTGCACGGCCTCGATCGGCGCGTAGTACGACACGAGCAGGAGCCACACCGGCACGAGCGCGAGCGAGGCGAGCCCGACCCAGCGCGCGCTGCCGATGCGCGCCGGAACGTCGGCCGCGAGCCACAACAGCCAGGCCAGCGCGGCGACGACCGACAGCGTGATGGCAGCCGGGACCATCTCAGTCCTCCAGTACGAAGTCGAAGGCGAAGAAGCCTATCAGCACGAATACCCAGTCGTATAAGAGAAAGATCGCCCAGGACACGCCCGCAATCTCGCTCCCCGCCAGCGAATCCGCCGTGATGCGCGACGCGAAGACCAGGTCGGGAAGCACCAGCGGGAAGAGCAGCACCGGGAACAGGAACTCGCGGAAGCGCGCGCCGGATGCGATCGCCGAGAGCAGGGTGCCGGCGGCTGCGAGCCCGACCGCGCCGAGCACGCCCGCGCCGGCGCAGCCCCAGAGCCCCGCGCTCCAGTCGACGTCGAGGAACACGGTGAACAGCACCGCGGTCCAGAGCTCGACCGCGAACAGCGCCACCAGGCTGGCCAGCGCCTTCCCGAAGAACACCCAGCCGCGGTCGACGGGCGCTTGCACGAGCAGCTCCATCGCCCCTTCCTCGGTCTCGGACTGGAACGTGCGCCCGAGCCCGAGCAGCGACGTGAACAGCATCACCACCCAGAGCAGCGCCGGGCTCCACGACAGCCGCTCCGCCTTCGAGACCGGGACCACGATCGAGAGCAGGGTCACGACCAGGAACGCGAACACGGCCATGTGACCCAGCCGGTCGCGGCTGCGCAGGTCGAGCCGCAGGTCCTTGCGAAACACCTCGAGGAACACGCGCGGCCCGCTCACCGCAGCCGCCCTCCCTCGAGCAGCCACTCGCGGTCGAGCTTCGGCAGCTCCGCCGTGGCGTGACTGGCGACGAGCACCGCGACGCCGCGCGCGCGCAGCGACTCGAGCAGGCGCGAGAGCGTTGCGGCCGAGTCCGCGTCGAGGCCGTTCCAGGGCTCGTCGAGCAAGAGCAGCGCTGGCTCGCCGAGCAGGGCGCGGGCCAGGCCCACGCGCCGCCGGAAGCCCTGCGAGAGCGTGCGCGCACGCCGGTCGCGCAGGTCGCCGAGCGAGAACGCGTCGAGCGCGCGCGCGACCTGCGCGCCGTCGGCGCCGCGAAGCCCTGCGGCGAAGCGCAGGTTCTCCTCGACCGTGAGCTCGCCGTAGAGCGCGGCGCTCTGGCCCAGAAAGCCGACGCGCGCGCGCACCGCCGCGTCGGCCGAGCGGAACGGGTCGCGGCCCAGCACGCGCACGCTGCCGCGCGTGGGGCGGGTGAGCGCGCCGAGCACGCGCAGGAGCGTGCTCTTGCCCGCGCCGTTCGGCCCGCGCAGGAGCGCGATCGTGCCGGGCGCGAGCGACAGATCGATCCCGTCGAGCGCGCGCACCGGACCGTATTGCTTCACGACGCCGATGGCGTCGAGCGCGTTCACAGCGGTCTTCCGCAGGCGGCGCAGAAGCGGTCGCCCGCCGAGGGCATGCGCCCGCAGCTGCACGCGGCGGCCGGCGCGGCCGGCTCGGGCGGCGCCGAGTGACTCGCGCCGCGCTCGCGCACCAGCGCGGCCAGCGCCTCGCGCCGCAGGTCGGTGCGCAGCCGCTCGCGGTCCTCGATCGAGAGCTTGCCCGTCTCGAAGTCGTGCTCCAGGTCGCGCAGCGCCGCGGCCAGCGCCGCCTTGGCCGGGCTCTCGGGCTCGAGTGACTCGTCGGGGCGCGGAGCGCGCACCAGCGCATCGCGCACCAGCGGCGCGCCCACGTAGTAGAGCAGGGCGCCCGCGCCCAGCGCCGCCAGCAGGATCACGAGTGACTGGGGCAGCGGGCTCGCGGGCGGCAGCACGCGCACGTGCAGCGGCAGGCGTGCGCCCGGCGGCACGTCGAAGCCGAGGAACGCCTGGTAGATCTGGTCGTCCTGGCGCGCGGGGCGCGCGGGGTGCAGATCGCCCGCGTCGACGTCGATCCCGAAGTCCTGCACGTACACGGTCAGGTCCTCGACGCCCGTCGGCACGGCGATCTCGGTCGCGAGATCGCCCTTCTGCTCGAGGTCGTACTCGACCTGGAACAGAAAGCCCTGCTCGCCCGGAAACACCGGCCCGCGGATCTCGGCCGTCGCGTTCTGCGCCTGCACGCCCTCGGGCAGCCGGCCCATCATGGTGTCGAGCGGGCCGTGACCCGGCGCGACGCCCACGGTCACCGGCGCAGGCTGGGGCGGCGGCACGAGCACGACTTCCTGACTCGGGTTCGCGATCGTCGCGCTCTGCTGGATGCGCCACACGCCCGCGCTGCGGCCGATCACCCACTGCAGCGAGGTGAGCTTGAGCTTCGAGCCGTCCGTGGTCTGGTCGTAGACCTGGAAGTCGAGCGTCTGCTTCTGCGCCGGGTCGCCGCTGCGGAACGCCGCGCTGCCGCCCGGGAACGCCAGCCCGTCGTAGTGCGCGCGCACGAGATAGGCCGCGGGCGAGGGCAGGTTGTCGAAGCGGTAGTGACCCGTCGCGTCGCTGGTGGTGCTGCGCGAGATCGGGTTCTCCTCCTTGTCGAGCCCGAGCACCTCGATCAGGAGCTTCGCGCCCGCGTTGGGCCGGGTGGGATGGGTGACCCGGCCTTCGAGCGTGGCGGCGTCCGCGGCCGCGGCGCAGGCCAGGAGCACGAGCCCGATCAGTGCCGCGCGCAGGGTCATCGCTCGCTCAGGCGGTTTCTCGTCCGCGCAGCGGCCAGAGCAGGAGCATGTTGCCGAACACGAACATGAACCCGCCGATCCAGATCCAGTTCACCAGCGGATTCACGTAGACCTTGATCGCGGCGCGCTGGTCGGGCTCGAGCCCGGCGAGGATCACGTAGAAGTCCTCGGTGAAGCTCGACGAGACCGCGGGGATGGTGGTCGGCTGCTCCTGCTGGAAGTACATGCGCTTCTCGGGCAACAGCATCGCGACGGGCTGGCCGTCGTGATACAGCGCGAGCCGCGCCACCGCGCCCGCGTAGTGCGGGTTCGAGACCGGCCGCGCCTGCCGGTACTGCAGCGTGTAGCCGGCCAGGTCCCAGCTCTCGCCGGGCGAGAGCAGCTTGGTCTTGTCGAAGTTGAAGGTCGCGCCCGCGAAGCCCACGAACACCAGCACCACGGCCACGTGCACCACGTAGCCGCCATAGCGGCGCTGGTTGCGGCGCAGGAGCTCGACTAGCGCAGTGAGTGCGCTCTCGCCGTGGCGCATGCGCGCGCGCACTCCGCGGCCGTACTCCTCGGCGATCGTGCCCAGCACGAACGCGTTCAGCGACAGGAACGCGATCGGGTAGAAGCGGCGCATGCCCGCGGCCAGCAGCACCACGGCGGTGAGCAGCGACCAGGCGGCGGGCCAGACGAAGCTCTTGCGCAGGTTCACCCACGTGGCGCGGCGCCACGCGATCAGCGGCCCGACCCCGGTGAGGAACAACAGGAAGATCGCGACCGGCCCGGCCAGTCTCTGGAAGAACGGCGGGCCGTAGTGGATCTCGGCGTGCAGGATCGGCTGGGCGACGACCGGGAAGATCGTGCCGTAGAACACGATCGCGAGCAGCGCGAGGAAGGCGTAGTTGTTGAGCAGGAAGCTGGCCTCGCGAGACACCAGTGAGTCGAGCCGCACCTGGCTGCGCAGGTCGGGCACGCGCCAGATCAGGAGCGCCGCATAGCCGAGCGCCAGCAGCAGCACGTAGGCCAGGAACATCTTCCCGAACCAGCCCGCGTTGGCAAAGGCGTGCACCGACTGCACCACGCCGCTGCGGGTCAGGAACGTGCCGAACACGCACAGCGCGTAGGCCAGCCCGATCAGCGCGAAGTTCCAGATCTTGTACATGCCGCGCTTCTCTTGGATCATGACCGAGTGCAGGAACGCCGTGCCGGCGAGCCACGGCATGAGTGACGAGTTCTCGACCGGGTCCCAGCCCCAGTAACCGCCCCAGCCCAGCACCTCGTACGCCCAGCGCCCGCCGAGCATGAGCCCGCAGCCCAGGAAGAACCAGGCCGTGAGATACCAGCGGCGCGTGGTCTCGAACCAGGTCGTGCCGAGCTCACCGGTGATCAGCGCCGCGGCCGCGAACGCGAACGGCACCGAGAAGCCGATGAAGCCCGTGTACAGGATCGGCGGGTGGATCAGCATGACCGGGTGCTGCAACAGCGGGTTCATGCCCTGTCCGCTCGACCACGACTGACCCGGCGGCAGCGCGGCGTAGGGGCTGGTCACGAACGAGACGATCGATCCGAAGAACAGGATGTTGATCATCATCACCGCGACCACCCACGGCATGAGCCGGCGGTTGCGGTTGCGGTTCTGTACGACCACCAGGAAGCTCATCAGGCCGAGCATGAAGGTCCAGAGCAGCAGTGACCCGGCCTGGCCGCCCCACAGCGCCATCTTGAACAGGAGCGGCTGCTCGCGCGCCGAGATCTGCTGCACGAACTGCAGGTCGAAGCGGTCGCCGATCAGCGCCGCTTCCACCCCGGCCATCGCGAGCACCAGGAGGATGAACACCCCGATCACGGCGCGCTCGCTGGTGCGCACCCATGGCTGCGCCTCGCGCAGCCCGCCGATCACGGCAGTCACGAGCGCGAACGCCGCGAAGAACACCGCGAGAGGGAGCGCGATCTGTCCGAGTGTGACGAGCAACTCCGTCTCCCTCGCTTCTCAGGTCTTCTCGCCGGTCTTCGCCTCGTACTTCGAGGGACACTTCGCCATCACGCGCTCGGCCAGGAAGAGCCCCGACTGGTATTTGCCCTCGACCACGACCTCGGCGCCGTCCTTGAACATGTCGGGCACGTCGATGCCGAGATAGCGCACCGCGAGCGTGTGCTGCTTGGCCTTGTCCTCGACGGTGAAGTCCACGTGGCCGGCGGCGAGATCCTTCGCGATCGAGCCCGCGGCGACGAAGCCGTGCACGCGCACCGCCTGCGCGGTCTCACTCGAGGGCGCGGCCGCGAACTGGCCCAGATCTGCGTAGTAGCGGAAGGTACCCTCGCCGGAGGCGCCGAGAGTGAGCACGATCACCACGCCGGCGAATACCGACAGCGCAGCGAGCGCGATCTGCACACCCTTGCTCACCATGCCTCCCCGTGCCGCCGGAACCCGCCGCAGGGTAGATTCGCGGGCCCCCTAAATCAATCGGACGAACGAGGACGGATCCTGCACGCCGAGCTCACCGCCGACGCCGCCGACGCGAGCGCGTTCCCCACGGACGGCCTGCCCGAGGTCGCGGTGCTCGGGCGCTCGAACGTGGGCAAGTCGTCGCTCATCAACCGCCTGGTCGGACGGCGTGGCCTCGCGCGCACGAGCTCGACGCCGGGTCGCACGCGCCGCATCCACTTCTACCGGGTCGAGGAGCGCGCCTATCTCGTCGACCTGCCGGGCTACGGCTACGCCTCGGGCAGCCGCGCCGAGCGCGCGGCGTTCGCGCCGCTGGTCGAGTCCTACCTGACTCATCACCGCGGCGAGCTGCGCGGCGCGCTCGTGCTGGTCGACGCGCGGCGGGGCGTGCAGGAAGAGGAGCGCGAGCTCGCGCGCTTCCTCGCCGCCCAGCAGATCCCCGCGCGCGTGGCGCTCACCAAGTGCGACAAGCTCGGCCGCTCCGAGGTCGAGCGCGCGCGCAAGGCGCTGTGCGAGTCATTGAAGCTCGCGCCGGAGCACGTGGCGGCGGTCTCCGCGGACAAGAGCACGGGGCTCGCGCCCGTGGCGTCGTGGCTCGCCGAGTGGACCGGGCTCGCATGGAAGCGACCCGACGGGATGCCCTGGGCCTGAGATAAGCTGCGCGCGTGAAGCGCAGCGAAGATCGCATGCTCATCACGCACGCCGGCAGCCTGCCCCGGCCCGAAGCGCTGAACGCGCTGCACGCGAAGAAGAGCCGCGGCGAGCCGGTCGATCCGGCCGAGCTCGCGCGGCTGTCGCGCGCCGCCACCGAGGCCGTGGTCGCGCGCCAGCTCGAGGTCGGGATCGACGTGGGCAACGACGGCGAGCAGTCGCGCGGCAGCTTCTTCACGCACGTGACCGAGCGCATGACGGGCTTCGGCGGGAAGTCGCAGCGGCCGTTCATGCGCGACCTGACGGCCTACCCGAGCTTCCTGCGCCTCAAGGCGCCGGATTTCGCGCGCGACATGGTGAACCTGCTGACCGCGCCGCAGGCCGTGGGTCCGGTCGAGTCACTGGGCGGAGGCGAGTGCGCGGCGGAGTGCGCGGCGCTGGCGGAGCTCCTCGCCGGGCAGCCGCGCCGCTTCGCGGAGTGCTTCGTGACCGCGCCCTCGCCGGGCATCGTGGCCGCGGCGCTGGGCAATGCGCACTACCCGACGCTCGAGGCCTACGTCGACGCCGTGGCGCGCGCGCTGCGCCCCGAGTACGAGGCCATCGCGCGCGCCGGCTTCGTGCTGCAGATCGACGCGCCGGACCTGGCGATGGAGCGCCACACGCTGTTCGCCGACCGGCCGCTGGGCGACTTCCTCTCCTTCGTGAGTCATGTGGTCGAGGCCACGAACCAGGCGCTGGCGAACGTGCCGCGCGAGCAGGTGCGGCTGCACGTGTGCTGGGGCAACTACGAGGGCCCGCACACTCACGACGTGGATCTGGCGCCCTTGCTTCCACTGGTGACTCGCGCCAAGGTCGGCGCGCTCGTGCTCTCCATGGCCAACCCGCGACACGCCCACGAGCACCGCGTGCTGCGCGACCACCCGCTGCCGGCCGACTGGAACCTGGTGGCGGGAGTCATCGACACCACGACCAACTACGTCGAGCACCCCGAGGTCGTGGCCGAGCGCATCGAGCGCGCGGCCGAGGCCGTGGGTGACCCGCGCCGCGTTCTGGCCGGCACGGATTGTGGCTTCGCGACCGCGGCGGGCCTGGGCGAGGTGGCGGAAGAGATCGTGTGGGAGAAGCTGCGCAGCCTGCGCGCGGGAGCGGACCTGGCGAGCAAGCGACTGATCGGGTAGCGAGTCACTGACCCCGCAGCCGCAACAGGTCGCGGAAGTGCAGCACGCGCTCGCTCACGCGCTCCTCCTTCAGGTCGCGCAAACGGCCCTCGAGCAGGTCGGTCAGGTGGACCAGGCCGATCACGCGGCTCGGGTCCGCGCGCGCGACGACGGGCGCCACGGCGATGCCCCACTCGGCGAACAGGTGCGCCGCTTCGCGCAAGGTGAGATCGGAGTGACACACCTCGGGCATGCGCAGGCCGATCTCCTCGAGCGTCGCGCTCGACGGCCGGCCCAGCAGCGCCGCGCGCACCAGCTCGCTGCGCGTCACGAAGCCGACCAGCGCGTTCGCCTCGTCGAGCACCGGGTAGAACGGCTGGCTGCGCTGCGCCTCGAGCGACGGCCCGTGCTCGGCCACGAAGGTCGCGATCGCCTCCGAGAGCGGTGTCTTGGCCTGGAAGGCGGTGAAGGTCCTCTTCATCACGTCGGCGACCAAGAGGCCCTCGAGCGGGTCGACCGAGTACTCGCGCGTGAGGTGGAAGCCCTTGCGCGCGACCTTCTCGGTCAGCACCGAGCGCTTGAGCGTGAGCGCGGAGAAGCCGTAGGCCGCGGCCGACGCGATCGTGAGCGGCAACAGCGCCGTCCAGTCGTGCGTCAGCTCGAGCGCGAAAACCACGCCCGTGAGCGGCGAGCGCATGACTCCGCCCATCACGGCGGCCAGGCTGATCAGCGACCAGAAGCCCGGCGCCACGGCGGGGAAGAAGCGCGCCTCGAGCGCGCCCAGCGCGGCGCCGATCATGAACACGGGCGCGAGCACGCCACCCGACGTGCTCGAGCCGAGTGACAGCGACCAGATCGCGGTCTTCACGACCAGGATCCCGAGAATGAGTGACAGCGCTGCGTTGCCGCGCAGGAACTCGGCGATCACGTCGTAGCCCACACCGAGCGCGCGCGGCTCGACCAGGCCCCCGACCCCGATGATCAGGCCGCCGATCGCGGGCCACCAGGCCCAGTGGAAGGGCAGGCGCTTGAACGTGTCCTCCGAGAGATATACGAGCCGCGTCGCCACGAACGCGAGCGCGCCGCCCGTGAAGCCCGCGACCACACACAACAGGTCCTCGCCGACGCCGAGCGCCGGCGCGACGTGCTCGACCGGGAAGAGCGGCTCGGCGCCCATCACGTAGCCGCGCAAGATCGCCGCCACCGCGGCGGCCGCAGTCACCGGCAGGAAGCTGCGCGGCCGCCACTCGAAGAGCAAGAGCTCCACCGCCAGCAGGATCGACGCGAGCGGCGCGTTGAAGGTCGCCGTCATGCCGGCCGCGGCACCAGCCACGAGCAGCGTCTTGCGCTGGTCGGCCGTGAGTGACAGGAGCTGCGCGCACACCGAGCCGAACGCGCCGCCGGTCATGATGATCGGCCCCTCGGCCCCAAACGGCCCGCCGGTGCCGATCGAGATCGCCGCCGACAGCGGCTTCAGGATCGCGACGCGCGGCCGCACCTTGCTGCCGCCACGCAGGATGGTGTCGATGGCCTCGGGCATGCCGTGGCCGCGAATCGCCTCGGAGCCGAAGCGCGCCATGGCCCCGATCACCAGCCCGCCCACGACCGGCGCCAGCAGCACGAGCCACGCCGGGTGGGGCGCCGAGCCGGGCGAGACCGGCGTGAACGCGACGCGCTGGAAGAACACCAGGTTCGTGATCAGCGCGATCAGGTCGAGCAGCGCAACCGCCACGAAGGTGCCGATCGCGCCGACCACGCACGCGAGCAGCACGATCGGGACCGCTCCCCACGAGAGCGTGAAGTCTCCGAGACGTCGAGGGGCCGGAGTGACGGCGTCCAAGGCGGGCCGACTCTAGCTCAGCGGCGAGCCGAGCTCATCGCGCGAGGCGGGGGCCGCCCCGAGCCCCTTCATCTGAACAAGTCGCGGGCGGGATCGCGGATCAATTCGCGCGAGCCGCCTTTGCCTTCGATCGCGACTCCCTCGACCCACACCGCCGGCGTGCCGGCTTCCTTCTCCATCAGCATGCCCGCTGCGGCCGCGATCTGGTCGGCGCGCGCCATCACGGTGACTTGCAGCTCGCGCCCGGCACGGTCGGTCGAGCCGATGTAGCTGCGCAGCGGCGCGAGGCCGGCCACGCCGATCGCCACGTCGACCAGGCCTTCGCGCCACGGCCGCCCGAACGTGTCACTGATGATCACCGCGCGGCCCGGTCCGAGCGCCAGCCGGATGCGCTCCGCCGACGCGTCCGGGTCCAGTGGCAGGAGCACCGCGACCTCGTCTCCGGGCGCGTTCGACAGGTCGACGCCCGAGTTCGCGCAGATCAGCCCGTGCGGGGTCTCGGTGATCAGCACGCCCGGGGCCGTGCGCACCACGCGCACGGATTCGCGCAGCACGAGCTCGGTGTGTCTCGGCTCCTTGCCGAGCTGCGCCGCCAGCTCGAGCGCGCGCGGCGAGGGCACGATGTCGGCCAGCGACACGAGCCGGCCCTCGGCCTTCGAGACGATCTTCTGCGCGACCACCAGCACGCCCGGGCCGGGCGGCACGAGCGCGGCGAGCCGCGTCGGCAGGTCGTCGCCGGGCGGGATCTCGGGCAGGCCGTCGAGCGCGCGCAGCCGGAGCTCGCTCATCGCAACAGCTCCCGCAGCAGCTCGCAGGTGCGCGAGCGCCGCGACGCGGCGGCCAGGCGCGCCGCGTCCTCGGGCGTGTCGAGATCGATGCGTGACTCCTCCGGGAGTGACCAGACGAGCGGAGTCAGTCCGCGCTCGCGCGCCGCGGCCTCGTGCGCGGCCGCGCTCTCGGGCCCGAAGCGCGCGGGGATCGCGAGCGGAGGGCGGCGCAGCAGGAGCGCGGTGCCGCCGTCGTCGGCCGGCGCGATCACCACCGGCGCGCGCGCGCCCGCCTCGACCAGCGCGTCGACCTCGGCGCCGGTCAGGAGCGGCAGGTCGCCGAGCGCCACGAGCACCGCGTCGAAGCCCTCGGCCGCGCGCTCCGCGGCGGCGCCGTCGATCGCCGCGTTCAGGCCGGGGTCGGGCACCTTCAGCCACACCTCGGCGCCGGCCGCGCGCGCGGCCGCAGCCACCGCCTCGTCGTCCGAGAGCACGAAGGTGCGCTCCAGCCGCTTGGCCGCCGTGAGCGCGCCGAGCACGTCGGCGAGCAGCGCGCGCAGGATGCGCTCCACCGCGCGGTCGTCGAAGCGCGCGCGCAGGCGTTTCTTGGCGCGCGCGAAGTCCTTCACCGGCACGAGCGCCGCCGTCCTCATGGCGAGCGACCGGCGAGCGCGAGCACGGCGCGCGCCAGCTCGGCGGCGATCTCCGGCGTGCGCATCAAGGTCTCCTCGACGCGCACCGCGAGCCCGAGTGACTCGATTTCGCGCGCCAGCGCCGCGTCGCGGCGGTCGATCACCATGCCGCGGCAGAAGCCGCGGTAGAGCTGCGCCACGCCGCGCGCCGAGACCTCGACGCCCTGTGCGCGCAGCAGCCGGTCGGCCGGGCCCTTCACCGGCGCGCCCGCGATGATCGGCGAGACCGACACGGCGTCGCGCCGCGCCTCGAGCCGCGCCCGGACGCCCGGCACCGCCAGGATCGTGCCGATCGAGACCAACGGGTTCGACGGGCACACGATCACAGTCTCGGCGCGCTCGAGTGACTCGAGCACGCCCGGCGCGGGCGGAGCCGCCGCCGCCGGGCCGAGATCGAGGCGCGCCACGTCGTCGGGCGCGCCGTCGCGCACCATGTACTCCTCGAAGTCGGTCACCGCGCCGTCCGCGCGCACCACGCGCGTGGGCGCAGGCTGGTCGCTCATGGGCAGGAGCTCCACGCGCAGGCCGAACGCGGCGGTGAGCTCGCGCGTGACCTGTGAGAGACTCGCGCCCGCGCGCAGGCGCTCGCTGCGGTGGATGTGCGTGGCGAGGTCGCGGTCCCCGAGCCGGAACCAGACGTCGCCGCGCAGCCGGCGCAGCGCCTCGAGACACTGCACGGTGTCGCCGTCGAAGCCCCAGCCGGTCTCGCGGTTCACCACGCCCGCCAGCGTGTAGGTCACGATGTCGAGGTCGGGACACACGCGCAGCCCGAAGAAGTCGCGGTCGTCGCCGGTGTTGACCACGACCGTGAGCTCCTCGGGCGGCAGCACGCGCACCAGGCCCGTGAGGAAGCGCGCCGCACCGACGCCTCCGGCGAGCGCGACCACGCGGCGGGCCATCGGACTCAGTGCTCGCCTTCGGAGCGCAGCACCGCCAGCTCGGCCTGCAGGCGCGGCAGCCGCTCGGCGATCTCCCGCACGTGCGGGTCCTTCGCCAGCTCACTCGAGTCCCAGCGCTGGGTCGAGATCAGCTTGCGCAGCTCTTCGCGGTCGCGCTCGATGCGTCCCTCGAGCTCGGCGATCTCCTCGCCGCGCGGGTCGTCCGGCCGCGAGGCCGAGACGGGGGCGACCGCGGACGGCTCGACCGGGACCGGCGCGGCGTTGCCCTCGGGGCCGCTCACCGGCGCCGGCAGCTCGTTCGGAGCCGGCACCGGCAGGTCGGGCCCCTGCACCGGCTCCGGCGCCTTGACCGGCGGGGGCGGCGGCTGCGAGTGGCTCGGGTTCTCCACCTTCTGCGGCGGCGAGGGAATGAGCTGGGCGGCGTCGCGATAGCGGCGCGGGATCGCGTCGCGGGTGGTCGAGAAGTGTGTCGCGCCGGTGTCGTCGACCCAGCGGTACACGTCCGCGCGCGCGAGCAGCGGCACGGCGCCGAGCGCCGCGGCGAGAAACAGGGGAAGCGCAGCGCGGAACACGCCGCGATTCTAGGTGGGGGCCGGAGTCGCTTCAACCGAAGCCCTCGGCGTGCCGCGCCTTTCTCGCGCCGCCGACGCGCGTTCACATCGCCTTGGGAGTCACTCGGCTTTTCGCGTGCCGCCGGCGCGGCACGGCGCTTGCGATCCGCCCCGGCCATGCTGCGTGCCGCCACCGCTCTCTTCGCCGCGCTCGTGCTCGCCGACGCCGTGGTGCCCGACTGGGACGGCATCGCGCCGCCCGACCGGCCCACGCGGCTCGTGACTCACGCGGGCGCGCTGTTCCTGGGCACCGAGTCCGGGCTGTACCGGCGCGAGCCGTCCGACGGCCGCGGCTGGGCGCTCGTGCTGCCGGCCGAGCCGATCCTGGACCTGGCGAGCACGGGGCCCGAGCTGTTCATCGCCGCCGGCGCGGGCTTGTTCGCGCTGCGCGCGCCCGGCGAGTCGGCGCAGCGCATCGCGCTGGGCGCGGGCGCCGATCCGCGCGGGCTCGCGGTCGATCCGGACGGCGCCGTGTGGGCCGCGACCGCGGCCGGTCTCTACGTGCGCGGACCGGGGCAGGCCGAGTTCGAGCGCGTCGAGTCGGTGCCCGCCGGCGACGTGGCTTCGGTGGCGTGCGCCGGAGACGAGGTCTGGGTCGGGCTGGAGAGCGCGCTCTACGCCGGGTCGCGCGCCGCGGGCTTCACACGCCGGCTCACCGGCGTGGAGCCCGGCTGGTGGGAGCTGCGCGGGGCGGCCCGCTCGGGCGAAGTGACACTGCTCGGTGTCGCCGCGGGCGTGTGGCGCATCGACCGCGCCGGCGCGCGCCAGATCGAGCTCGGCGACGGCGCGCTGTTCCGCATCGCCGCGGCGGGCGAGCGCTTGTGGGTCGCGGCGGAACGCGGGCTGTACAGCTACCGCATCGCGGAGCTCGGCACGGGGGCGGGCCGCCAGTCACTCTCGGTGGAGGCGCTCGGGCTGAGCCTGCAGCGCGACCGCGTGTGGGTCGCCACCGAGCGCGGCCTGGCTTCGTTCGCGCTCGAGCCCGGGCCGCCGGCGCCGCTGCCGCGCCCGCGCGATCCCGAGGCGCACGCGGCGCGCATCATGGAACTGCAGCGCGCCGTGCTCGCCTACCAGGAGCTCGAGCCCGCGCGCCTGTCCGAGATCGAGAGCCGCGCGCGCTGGAAGGGCCTGTATCCCGAGCTGCGCGCCGTGGCCGGGCTCGACCGCGACGGGGAGTGGAACGGCGGCCGCGACCAGTCCTTCTCGAGCGGCGCCACGCACGACCTGTTCGACTCGGCTCACTCGCACAGTCACGGCTACGACGCGGCCGTGACCCTGGTCTGGGAGCTGTCGGATTTCGTCTCGCCCGACGACCCGCTGGCGGTGTCGCGCGAGCGCCGCTTGGTGGTCTCGCTGCGCGACCAGGTGCTCGAGCGGGTGAACCACCTGTACTTCCAGCGCCTGCGCGTGATCGGGCAGCTCTCGGAGCTGGCGGCCGACGACGCGAAGCGCGCCGAGCTCGAGCTGGCAGCGGCCGAGCTGGCGGCGCAGCTCGACGCCTGGAGCGGCGGGACGTTCTCCCGCCTCGAACACGGCTCACCCCTCGATGACCAGAGGGAACCCAGATGAAGCGAACCATCCACTTCCTGCTCGCGTCGGCGCTGGCGGCAGGGCTCGCGGCGCCGAGCGCGCGCGCGGTGCAGATCAGCGAGGTGCTCTACGACGCCACCGGCAGCGACAACGGCAAGGTCTTCGTCGAGCTGTGGGGCGCGGCCGGGACCTCGCTCGAGGGCTACAAGCTCGAGGGCGTGAACGGCGGCGACGGCGCCGTCGGGCCGACCCTGGCGCTCACGGGCACCATCCCGGCCGACGGCTTCTTCGTGGTCGGCGACACCGATGGCACGGCGTCGCAGGTGGCGAACGTCGACCTGGTGCTGAACTTCGACCTGCAGAACGGCCCCGACTCGGTGGTGCTGCGCGACGCGCTGGGCAACGCGCTCGACTCACTCGGCTACGGCACGTTCGCCGCGAGCGACGTGTTCGCCGGCGAGGGCTCGCCCGCGCCCGGTGCCGCAGCCGGCCAGAGCGTCGCGCGCTTGTTCGCCAACCGAGACACGAACGACAACGCCGCCGACTTCGGCCTGCTCGACGTGCCCACGCCGGGCACGGGACCGATCGCCGCGCCCGAGCCGGCGCTCGCCGCCACGCTGGCCGCCGCGCTCGGGTCGCTGGGCGCGCTGCGCCGGCGCACGAGTTCTCCCTCGACGGTCGGCTGAGACCGTCCCCCCTAGGGTGTCCGGTCCGAGGCGACTCGGGCCGGGCACCCTTCACGGAGAGGAATGACTCGCCGATAGAATTCCGTACCATCGGCGCCGGAGGGGTGAGAGGACATGGTCGGCGGTTTCAACACGAACATCCGCTACCGCGGGCACATCTTCCACGTCCAGACCGAGGACGGCGGCAAGGAGAGCCCGAGCATCATCACGCTCTTGTACTCCGGTGGTGCGATCCTCTTCTCGAAGAAGACCAGCTACGCGAACCAGGTGAAGGGCGCCGCGGACAGCGAAGCCGTCGTGCGGCAGCTCATGGAAGCGCAGCACAGCGCGATGGTGCAGGCGCTCAAGTCGGGCAAGCTCGACGACAAGCTCGGGCTGGTGTCGCCCGACGCAGTCACGAACCCGTCTGCAGGCGTGGCGTCGCCGGCGGCCGAGTTCGGCGCCGGCGTGATCACGCGCCGCACGCTCGACGAAGTGATCCTCTCGCACCTGAACAGCCGCTAGTCGCAGAGACTCGCCTCCCCTCCGCCGGAGGCGCGCATGATCCAGATGTACCACGTCGACCTGCGCTACGCGGGCGGTACGTATGGTCTGCGCGACGTGTCGCTGGTGCTCGAGAAGGGCGATTTCGTGTTTCTCACCGGCGCGAGCGGCGCGGGCAAGACCTCGCTCCTGCGGCTCTTGTTCGGCGCGCAGAAGCCGAGCGCGGGGCAGATCCTCGTGGCCGGGCGCAACATCACGCGCCTGCCGGCCACGCAGCTGCCGCACCTGCGGCGCCAGATCGGCGTGATCTTCCAGGACTTCAAGCTCTTGCCGGAGCGCTCGGTGTTCGAGAACGTGGCGATCGCGCTCGAGATCGCAGGAGTGTCTCGCAGCGAGATCCGCACCCGCGTGTGGAGCATGCTGAAGCGCCTGGGCCTGGGGCACCGCATCGACCACAAGCCGCGCATGCTCTCGGGCGGCGAGCAGCAGCGCGTGGCGATCGCGCGCGCGCTGGTGAACGACCCGCCGCTGCTCCTGGCCGACGAGCCGACCGGCAATCTCGACCCGGCGCTCGCGCTCGACATCATGGACATCATCGCCGACGCGCACGCGCGCGGAACCACGGTGGTCGTGGCGACCCACGACCCGGCGCTGCTCGAGCGCTACCGCCACCGGCGCGTCGTGCTCGACGGCGGGCGGCTCCTGTCGGCCACGGGGCCCGACGAGTACTCGACCCCGCTGCGCCAGCTCGGAGTGACTCGCGCGTGATGGACGTGCGCATGAGCCGGCGGATCCGCGCCGCGCTGCGCGCCGGCGCGCGCGGCGCCGCCGAGCGTCCGGCCGTGTTCCTGCTCGCGGTCGCGACCATGTCGGCGGGGCTGCTCGTGCTGGGTGCCTATCTGCTGGTCGTCGCCAACCTGCGCGGCGTGCTCGCGCGCGCCGGCGCGGACCTGCGGCTGGTGGCGTTCACCGAGCTGCACGCGCCGGCCAACGACGAGAGGGTCGCCGCGCTGGCCGAGCGCATGCGCGCGCAGGAAGGCGTGGGCGAGGTCGTCTACGTCTCGCCCGCCCAGGCGCTCGAGCGCCTGCGCGCCGACCTCGGCAGCGACGCCGGAGTGCTCGAAGGGCTCGAGCGCAACCCGCTGCCCGGCTCGTTCGAGATCTCGCCGCCGGCCGACGTGCGCGACCCGGCGCGTCTTCGCGCGCTCGCGGCCAAGCTCGAGGCGCTGCCGGGAGTCACCGAGGTGCGCTGGGGCGAGCCCTGGGTCGAGGGCTACGCCAAGGTGGTGCGCATCGCGGAGTGGGTCGGCGTGGGGCTCGGCGCCTTCCTGCTGATGGTGCTGGGCGCGATCGTGTCGAGCACCGTGCGGCTCTCGCTGCACGCGCGCGCCGACGAGATCCAGATCCAGCGGCTGGTGGGCGCGGGCGGCTGGTTCGTGCGGCTCCCGTTCTGTCTCGAGGGAGCGCTGCAGGGCATGCTCGCGGCGGTGCTGGCGCTCGTGGTCTTGCGCGCCGCGTTCGCGGCCGGGCTGCCGCTCTTGGGCGACGCGCTCTCGTGGGTGCTGGGCGGCCGGCCGGCGGTGTTCTTCGGCAGCTTGGAGAGCGCCGCGCTGATCGGGCTCGGCGTGGCGCTGGGCCTGGGCGGCGCGCTCGCCTCGCTCGTGAACCTGGACGAGCGCGGGTGACTCGCGCGCGCCCGCTCTGGCTCGCCGCGCTCGCGGCCGCCCTCGCCGCGGCGCCCTGCGCGAGTCACGCGCAGAGCTCTCGGCTCGAGCAGCTGCGCAGCGAGATCGAAGCGCGCGAGGCCAAGGCCAAGGACCTGGGCAAGCAGGCCGAGGGCTACCTGGGCGAGATCGAAGCCGTCGACCGCGAGCTGACCGAGACCAAGAGGAGCGCGCGCCTGCTGCGCGGGCGCGAGAAGGAGGCGGGCGAGGAGCTCGCCGTTGCGCGCCGCGGCGTCGACCAGTCGGGCCGCGCGCTGGCCGAGATCGAGCGCGGCCTCGATGCGCGCCTGGTCGCGCTCTACAAGTGGGACGCCTCGGGCGGCCAGACCGCGCTCGTGGCCTCGGGTGACTTCATGTCGCTCACGCGCCGGCGCGAGGGTCTCGCGCGCATCCTGGCCGAGGACCGCGCGCTGTTCGCCCGTGTCGCGGCGGCGCGCGCCGACTACCAGGCCAGCCGCGAGCGCAGCGAGACACTGCTGAAGGAAGTGGGCGAGGCGCGCGCCGAGGCCGCGGGCCGCGAGCAGAAGGCGCGCGAGCGCCTGATCCAGCGCCGCAACCTGGTGGCCGCGCTGCGCACGCGCGCCGCGCGCGAGGAGAAGGCGGCCCGCGAGCTGCGCACCGCCGCCGCCCACTTGGAGGAGACGCTGCGCAGCATGCCGACCTCGCCTGCGCCCAGCCGCGGCACCGGCCTGGCGCGCGGCGCCACGCCGCGTCCGGTCGCGGGCCGCGTGCGCGCCGGCTTCGGCCGCCAGGTCGACAAGGAGTTCAAGACCGAGACCCTGCGCACCGGCATCGAGATCACCGCGCCGGCGGGCGCGCCGGTCGCCGCGATCGCCCCGGGCCGGGTATTGTTCGCGGGCTGGTTCCGCGGCTACGGGCAGATGGTGATCCTGGACCACGGCGGCGGGGACCTGTCGGTATCGGGCTACCTGGACGAAGTTCACGTGGCGGCGGGCGACCGCGTCTCCGCCGGGCAGACGATCGGATCGGTCGGTGAGACTGGATCGGCGTCGGGACCCGGGCTTTACTTTGAGATCCGTCACGACGGGAAGGCCGTCGATCCAACGCTCTGGCTCGCCAAGTGAGCCGCAGACGAGAAAGGCATTCATGAGCACGCAACGCACCCGGCTGGCGAGCATCGCGCGCATCGCGCTTCCGATCGCGCTCCTTGCGGCGATCGTGGCCGGCGGCGCCACGACGCTGCGCTCCAGCACGACGGGCCCGAGCTACGAGGACCTCGCGCTCCTCACCAACGTGCTGCACCTGGTGCGGCAGAACTACGTGAAGGAGGTCGACGAGCACCAGCTGGTCGAGGGCGCGCTGAAGGGCATGCTCGACACGCTCGACCCGCACACGTCGTATCTGTCGAAGGACCTGTACAAGGAGGTCCAGCGCGACACCAAGGGTGAGTTCGAGGGGCTCGGCATCGAGATCACCAAGGGCGACGGCGACAAGGCCGAGGGCTTCGTCTCGGTGGTCTCGCCGATCGACGGCACGCCCGCGGCGCTGGCCGGCATCCGCGCCAAGGACCAGATCGTGGCCGTGTGTCCCGACGGGACCGAGAAGACCTGCAAGTCGACGCAAGACATGAACCTGCTCGAGGCCGTGAAGATGATGCGCGGCCCGCGCGGCACGAAGATCCTGATCCAGGTGCTGCGCGACGGCTGGAACCAGCCCAAGCCGTTCGTGATCAAGCGCGCCTCGATCCGTGTCTCGAGCGTGACTCTGCACATGCTCGACAAGGACATCCCGTACGTGCGCCTGAGTCAGTTCCAGGAGCGCACCGCGCCCGACCTCGAAGAGGCGCTGGCCAAGGCGCACGAGACGGCGGGCGGGAACTTCCGCGGGCTGGTGCTCGACCTGCGCGACAACCCGGGCGGGTTGCTCGATCAGGCGGTGAAGGTCGGCGACGTGTGGATCGACGACGGCATGATCGTGTTCTCCGAGGGCCGCAACGGCGGCAACCGCATGGAGTGGCACGCCAAGAAGGAGGGCACCGAGCCCGACTATCCGATGATCGTGCTGGTGAACGGCGGCAGCGCCTCCGCGTCGGAGATCGTCTCGGGCGCGCTGCAGGACCACAAGCGCGCGCTCGTGATCGGGACGCAGACCTTCGGCAAGGGCTCCGTGCAGACCATCATCCCGCTCGAGGACGGCTCCGGCCTGCGACTCACCACCGCGCTCTACTACCTGCCGAGCGGCCGCTCGATCCAGGAGGTGCGCGTGCAGCCCGACGTGGTGGTCGAGCCGTACAGCGACGCCGAGCTCACTGCGGCCAAGCAGACGAAGGACCAGCAGCGCCACGCCATGGGCGAGGAGGACCTCGCTGGCCACTTCGGCAACAAGGACAAGAAGGCCGCCGCACCCGCGCCGACTCCGGCGCAGGCGCCGGATCCGGCGACCGAATCCGACAGCCCAGACGGCGGCGGAACGAGCGAGAGCAAGGAAGCGCGCTTCGTGAAGCAGCTCGACTCCGACCGCCAGCTGCAGCGCGCGGTCGAGCTGTTGAAGAGCTGGACCGTGTTCTCGAAGCTGCACCACGACGGCACGGCCCAGGCCCGGGAGTGACTCGCTTCGAGTAACATCGGGGCGTGTCTCGCATCCAGCGCGAAACCGACGACCTTCCGGTGGTCGGTGTGTCGGAGCTCGTGGAGCTCCTGCGCGGCGCGCTGCGCCGCGACTGGGGGGAGGTGCGGGTGGAGGGCGAGGTCGCCTCGCTCTACCGCTCGCGCCTGGGTCACATCTACTTCGACCTGAAGGACGAGCGCGCGATCCTGCGCGCGGTGCTGTTCCGAGGGGCGCAGCTCGAGCTCGAGCCCGGCTTCGAGCCGCGCGAGGGTATGCTGGTGCGCGCGCGCGGCGTGCTCGA
>DATKAO010000172.1 GCA_035498015.1 Myxococcota bacterium | reverse complement strand
TTGTCGAAGCTCGCGGATTGACACCGAAAGTCCCCGTTGGGATAGTCGCCCGCCTATGGATCTCATGGAGAAGATCGTCGCGCTCTGCCTGAACCGCGGCTTCATCTACCCCTCCAGCGAGATCTACGGCGGAATCGCCGGCTTCTGGGACTACGGACCGCTGGGCGTCGAGCTGCGCGCCAACATCAAGGCCGCGTGGTGGCAGACCATGGTGCGCGAGCGCGACGACGTGGTCGGACTCGACTCGTCGATCATCGCCAACCCCGAGACCTGGGTCGCGTCGGGTCACGTCGCGAACTTCCACGATCCGATGGTCGACTGCCGGCTGTGCAAGCGGCGCTTCCGCGCGGGTCAGATCGACCCCGAGGACCGCTGCTCGGTCGCGAAGGACGGCAAACACGACCTCACCGAGCCGAGACAGTTCAACCTGATGCTGAAGACGCGCATCGGCGCGAGCGACGACACCGCGGGCGACGCGTATCTGCGCGCCGAGACCTGTCAGTCGATCTTCCTCGACTTCAAACGCGTGATGACTTCGGCGCGCATGCGCCCGCCGTTCGGGATCGCACAGGTCGGCAAGGCGTTCCGCAACGAGATCACGCCGCGCAACTTCATCTTCCGCTCGCGCGAGTTCGAGCAGATGGAGCTGGAGTTCTTCTGTCACCCGAACCAGGCCATGGACTGGTTCGAGCGCTGGCGCGAGGTGCGCATGCGCTGGCACCACGGCATCGGGCTGGCCGAGAAGAAGCTGCGCTGGAAGCCGCACGGCCCCGACGAGCTCGCGCACTACGCCAAGGCGGCCTACGACGTCGAGTTCGAGTTCCCGTTCGGCTGGCACGAGCTCGAGGGCATCCACCATCGCGGTGACTTCGACCTGCGCCAGCACAGCGAGCACTCGGGCAAGGACCAGTCGTACACCGACCCCGACACCAAGGAGCGTTACACGCCGACGGTGATCGAGACCTCGGTGGGCGTGGACCGCACGCTGCTGGCGCTGTTGTCGAGCGCCTACGACGAGGACGAGGTCGGGGGCGAGAAGCGCGTGGTGCTGCGCTTCACGCCGCAGATCGCGCCGACCAAGGTGGCGCTCCTGCCGTTGTCGAAGAAGCTGTCGGAGCCGGCCGAGAAGCTGGGCGCGGACCTGCGCCGCCGTTTCGCGCTCGACTACGACGTGTCGGGCTCGATCGGCAAGCGCTACCGCCGCCAGGACGAGGTCGGCACACCGTTCTGCGTCACGTTCGACTTCGACTCGCTCGAGGACCACAAGGTGACGGTGCGCGAGCGCGACACCACGCAGCAGGAGCGCGTGGCCACCGCGCAGCTGGGCGCGTACCTGTCCGAGCGGGTGAACGGCTTCTGAGCCGCGCGCGGCTCGCGGCGGCCGCGCTGGCGCTCTGGCTCTGCGCCTGCGGGCGCAGCAGCGTGGACCAGACCTACACGGTGACCGGCTTCGTGCAGTCGGTCGCGCCGGCCGAGCGCCAGCTCACGGTCTCGCACGAGCCGATCCCGGGCTTCATGCCCGCCATGACGATGAGCTTCGACGTGGCGGAGGGTCAGTCTCTCGACGGCGTGGCCCCTGGCGCGCGCATCGAGTTCCGGCTGCACCGCACCGAGAGCTTGCTGCGCATCGAGTCACTCAAGGTCCTGAGCCCGGCGCCGGCGGGCGCCGCCGCGCCCGCACTGCCGCTGGCCGAGTCCGAAGCCGCGCCCGACTTCGCGCTCACCGACCAGGACGGCCGGCCCGCGAAGCTCTCCGACTGGCGCGGCGACGCGGTGCTCGTCGACTTCGTGTTCACGCGTTGCCCCGGCCCCTGCCCGATCCAGACCGCGCGCCTGGTCGAGGTGCAGAAGCAGCTCGACCCGAAGCTCGCCCGGCGCACGCGCTTCGCTTCCATCTCGCTCGACCCCGCCTACGACTCACCGGAGCGCATGCGCGCGTACGCGCTGAGCCGCGGCGCCGCGCTCGACAACTGGTCGTTCCTGACCGGCGAGCCCGCGGCGGTGCAGTCGGTGCTCGACGCCTGGCGCATCGGCACCGTGCGCCAGCCCGACGGCAGCCTCGACCACGTGGTCGCGACCTTCCTGGTCGGCCCCGACGGGCGCATCGCCAAGCGCTATCTCGGGCTCGAGGGACCGTCGAGCGCGATCCTGGCGGATCTGGCGCAGCTGCTCCCCTAGCGCCTGCGCGCGAACAGCAGCGGGTGCGCCTCGGGGCGCCGCGCCTGCGACGGGTCGTAGCCGTGACTCAGGACCTGCACTTCGACCCGCTCGAAGCCCAGGCGCTCCAGCATGGCGCGGTAGTCGTCCAGCGACCAGTTGCTCCAGTACATGCGCACGCCGAAGAAATCCTCCTCGGTGTAGGGCGCCTCGCGGAAGTGAGTCACGCTGGCCAGGAGATGTCCACCGGGCACGAGCCAGCGCGCGATGCGGCGGAACAGCTCCTCGTGCTCCTCCCGCGGCAGGTGGAAGACCGCGTAGAACGACACGACCGCGTCGAAGGAGCCGGGCGGGAAGTCGACGGCCATGGCGTCCGCGAGCAGAAACTCGGCATCGGGCACGTTCGCGCGCGCGCGCCGGATCTGCTCGGCGGAGAAGTCGACCCCTGTGACTCGATGCGCGCGCGCCAGCGCTCCCGCGATCGGCAGGCCGGCGCCGCAGCCCAGGTCGAGCACGCGCGAGCCCGGAGCGAGCCGCGCGAGCAGCGGCTCGAGCTCGTGGCCCGGCTCGCGGCTGCGCGCCTCGGCGAAGGCCGCGGAGCAGTGGTCGTATCCGTCGCGAACGAGCTTTCGGTAGTCGATCGTGGGATCGTTCGCCGGCTTCATCCGTACCGGATCACCGTGCGGATCGCGCTGCCGTCGTGCATGCGGTCGAACGCCTCGTTGATGCGCTCGAGCGGCAGCTCGGCAGTCACCAGCTCGTCGAGCTTGATGCGGCCGGCCATGTAGCGGTCGACGAGCCTGGGCACGTGGGTGCGGCTCTTGTAGCCGCCGAACGCGGTGCCGCGCCAGCTGCGGCCGGTCACCAGCAGGAAGGGACGCGCGTGGATCTCCTCGCCCGCGCCGGCCACGCCGATGATGATCGATTGTCCCCATCCCTTGTGCGCGCACGCCAGCGCCTGCCCCATCACGTCGACGTTACCGATGCACTCGAAGGAGAAATCAACCCCGCCGCCGGTCATCTCGACGACCGCCTCCGCAACGTTCGCAACGTCGGCCGGATCGAGACAGTCGGTAGCCCCGAACTGCCGCGCCAACGCGAACTTCTTCGGGTTGGTGTCGACGCCGATGATACGGCCGGCACCGGCCATGACGGCGCCTTGCACGACCGACAGCCCGATGCCGCCGAGGCCGAA
>DATKAO010000171.1 GCA_035498015.1 Myxococcota bacterium | reverse complement strand
ACCCTCACGGCGGCGGCGTCGAACGAGGGCGGGCCGAGCCGCGGGCGGGCGCCGTTCGAGAAGCCGTAGCGCTCCTTCGGCAGGCCGAGCAGGTCGAAGTCCATGTCGCCGTTGCCGTTCGCGTCGTGCACCACTGCGATCGCGTAGCTCCCCGGCGGCAGCTCGCCCAGTGACACCGAGGCCCCGGGAGCCAGCAACATGCGCGCGGGAAGGTGCAGCTCGCTCAGCACGCCGCGTTCCGCGTAGGGGAAGGTCGCGCGCTGCGCAGGGCCGAACAGCTCGATCTGCAGCTCGCCGTCGCCCGACTCGAGGCCCTGGATCACGACCACGAGCTCGGACGCGCGCGCAGGCGCGGCGGCGAGACACAGGAGTGCGCAGAGCAGGGGCAGGCGGGGCATCGGCGGGGTCCTGGCGGTGGAGTCGCCTATCGGCAGCCCCGGCGGCCGGATTGAGCGCCTCAGCCGGTCGCGAGCTGGATGGCCACCTCGAAGCCCGTGGGCTGCGCGTTGCCGGCGCGCACGCTGGCGCCCATGGCTTCCGCCAGCCGCTGCACGAGCGCCAGGCCGATGCCGGTGCCTTTGGCGCGGCGGGTCAGCTCGGAGTCGCCGCGCCAGAAGGGCTCGAACAAGAGACCCAGCTGCTCGCGCGGCACGCCCGGCCCGAAGTCGCGCACCGACAGGACGACACCATTCGGTGTACGTCCCGCCGCCACCACGATCTCGCGCCGCTCCGCATCGCGCGCGTACTTCAGCGCGTTGTCGACCAGGTTGAACACGATCTGCGCCAGCGCATCGCGCTCGAAACGCGCGGGCGGAAGGTCGGGGCCGATCTCGACGGCCAGCCGGAAGCCCTCGCGTTCGACGTGCACGCGCAACATGTCGAGCGACGCGCGCAGCGCGGGCTCGAGCGGCCCGACGCCGAGCGCCAGCTTGCGCGCGCCCTTCTCGAGCTGCGAGAACTCGAGCACGTTGTTGACCAACCGCGAAAGGCGGTCGGACTCGAGCGCCAGCGCGCGGTAGTACTCGTCGCGCTTCGACTCATGGGTGACCATGCCGTCGCGCAGCATCTCGGCGTACATGCGGATCGCCGTGAGCGGGGTCTTCAGCTCGTGCGAGACCGAAGCCGCGAACGCCGCGCGGCGCTGCGCGAAGCCGACCACCGTCGACACCGAGCGGTAGGCCACGGCCAAGCCCGCCGCGAGCACCAGCGCGAGCGCTGCGCCGAGCGCCTCGATCGCGCCCGCGGTCCCGATGCCCGGCAAGGGAGTCAGCACGAGCTGCGCGCCGAGTGACTCGAACGGCTCGGCGAAGCGGCGCCGGTAGGCGAACTCGGCGTGGCTCTCCGGCAGCTCCGCGGCCAGCGGGCCCGCGAAGTCCACGCGTGCCAGTCCCGCCAGGTCGTCGCCCAGCCCGCGTGCGCGCAGCCAGTCGAACAGGCGCGGCACGTCGAGCACCACGCCTTCGCGCTGCACCGTGCCCGAGACCAGCGCCGTGCGCTCGAGGGCCAGGTGAGTCGCGTCGAGCGGGCGGCCGCGAAGCGGCGAGCGCACGGCGGTGACCGGTGCCTCGACCCGGCGCTCGGCGACCACGGAAGGCTCTGCGTAGCTCATGGAGCCCTCGGCCTTCGGCTCGGGCCGAGCGGGCGGCGGCGTGTTGTAGGTCTTCAGGCGCGACTCCGCGCCCCGGTTCAGCTTGGCGAGCACGCCGAAGGCCTCCTGCGCGTCCTTCTTCTTCTCGGCTCTCTCGGGCTCGACGACCTGGGCGCGCGGCAGCGAGAGGGTCGTGCCGGCGCTCTGGCGTGAGTCGGCGAAGGGTCCTGCGGACGCGGCCTCCTGCGCGGGCGCCGCGGCGACCAGGCGGTCGAGCTCGGCGTTCTTGGACTGCGTATCGGTGCGCACCGCGCCCTCGGGACTCACCCGGTAGCGGCTCACCACGAAGTCTTGCTCGGAGTCGGCCGGCGGCGGGTCGGCGCGGGCCAGACGCACGTCTTCGCCGTTCACGAGCTCGGAGAGCGCGCGCTCCATCTCGTCGAGCACGCGCTCGGCCACCGCGTCGTGGCGCAGCCGGCGCTCGGTGGCGGCGACCGCGAGCGCCCGCGACACCAGCGCGCCGATCCCGAGCAGGCTCAGCGCTGCGATGGCGGCGAACCAGAAGCGCAGACGAGTCACGAGTCGGCCACCCAGCGATAGCCCAGCCCGCGGATGGTCTCGATCGGCGCGTCCGCGCTCGCGCCGAGCTTCTTGCGCAGCTTGGCGATGTGCACGTCGACCGTGCGGGTCTCGACCGACTCGGCCGCGTGCATGCCCCACACGTCGCGCAGCAGCCGGCGGCGACTCACGATCCGCCCGGGCTCGCTCGCGAACAGCGCGAGCAGGGCGACCTCGCGCGGCGTGAGCTCGATCTCGGTGCCGTTGCGCGCCGCCACCCCGCGCGCGGGCTCGACCCAGAGGTCCGCGCAGCGGAACGGCGCGAGTCCCTGGCAGTCCTCGGCCGATGCGCGCCGCAGCAGCGCCGCGACGCGCGCCACCAGCTCCGCCACCGAGAAGGGCTTGGTCACGTAGTCGTCGGCGCCGCGGCGGAAGCCCTCGAGCACGTCGGCCTCCGCCCCGCGCGCGGTCAGCATCAGGATCGCCTGGCGCGGCCGGCGCTCGCGCAGCCGCGAGCACACCTCGAGACCCGAGAGACCCGGCAGCATGACGTCGAGCACGACCAGCGCGAACTCCTCCGCGAGCGCGCGCGAGAGACCCAGGTCGCCGTCCTCCACGCCGACCGGCTCGTGCCCGTGATAGGCGAGCACGTCGCAGAGACCCGCGCGGATCGCGGGCTCGTCCTCGACCACCAGGATGCGCGCGGCGGGGCTCGCCATGGACACGGAATGATACGGCGCAGCTGCGCTCGGGCTGGAGGGCCGGCGTGTAAATCGCGCGTAAATCCCCGCCCGGCACGTTCACCGAGGCTTTACCCGCGGAGCGCCGGGTTTGCCCGATGGTTCTCTCGTGCGCCGCGTCTTCCAGGCGCACTCGACGAACCAAGGAGAACCTCGATGCAAACGACACTGAGCTGGATCGCCCGCAACCGCCGCACGGCGGTGCTGGGCACGGCCCTGGCACTCACTCTGGCCGCAGGAGTCAGCTCGCGCGCGCTGACTCGTCAGATGGCGGGGGCACCCCACCCAGGCTCCGGCGGAGTTGCGACCTCGCTCTTCGCCTCGCAGGGCCCCGTGCGGCTCGCCGCCGAGCTCGAAGGCACGAAGCTCTTGCGCGGCGGAGAGGGCGTCGCGCGGGTCGAGCTCTCGATCGCCGGTCACTCCGACGACCCCGCCGCCCTGCAGCGCGTGCCGAGCGACGTGATCGTGGTGCTCGACCGTTCGGGCTCGATGGAAGGCGAGAAGCTCGCGCGCGCCAAGACCGCCACGAGCGCCCTGCTCTCGGAGATGGGCGCCGACGACCTGTTCGCCCTGGTGGCCTACGCGAACGACGCGGTCGTGGCGATCCCGGCCACGCCGGTGACTCCCGCGAACCGCGAGTGGCTCGACTCGAGCGTGAGCGGGCTGGGCGTGGAAGGGGGCACGAACATCGCAGCCGCGCTCGAGCTTGGGCTGCGCCAGGTCGGGCTGCAGGCGCGGAAGGGCCACGCCGTGCGCATGATCCTGATCTCGGACGGCATGGCGAACGTGGGAGACACCTCGCTCGAGGGGCTCACGGGCCGCGCCCACCGCGCCAGCGCGTCGTCGTGCGTGGTCTCCTCGATCGGCGTCGGGTCGGACTTCGACGAGCGGGTCATGGCCGCGATCGCCGACGCGGGGACCGGCAACTTCTACTATCTCGACGAGCAGCGCGACCTGGCGCAGATCTTCACGCGCGAGTTCGGCGCGGCGCGCGCCACGCTGGCCTCCGCGCTCCAGGTCGAGATCACGCCCGCACCGGGCGTGCGCGTGGTCGACGCGGCCGGCTACCCGCTCGAGCGCGACGGCGACACGGTGCGCTTCACGCCCGGCGCGCTGTTCGACGGCCAGGACCGGCGCATCTGGGTGACTCTCGCGGTCAGCGAGGGCGCCGCGAGCCCGCAGTCATTGGGCCGCTTCGGCCTGCGCTACGAGCGCGACGGCCAGCGCGAGTCACTCGAGCTGCCCGAGGCGCTGGCCGTGTCCTGGGCGGAGCGCCAGGAGGAGGTGGTGCGCTCCTACGCGCCCGCGGCGTGGGGGCGATCGGTGGTGCAGGAGGAGTACGGCGAGCTCGAGTCGAAGGTCGCGGAGTACGTGCGCCAGAACGAGCCGCAGCGCGCCCTCGCGGCGATCGGCGAGTTCAAACAGCGCGTCGATGCCGTGAACGGCTTTGTGCAGTCACCGGCGGTCACCGAGAAGCTCGGCCGGCTCGAGGGCCTCGAGCAGGACGTGAACGACGCCTTCACGGGTGCGAACCAGGCCGAGAAGCGCAACCAGCTCTCCAAGGCCAAGGCCGAGTCGAGCCTCGATGCGCGCCGCCAGGGCGCGAAAGGGGAGGGCTCGAAGTGAAGGCCGGCGTGTTCGAGAGACTCGGGCTCCTGCTGCGCGCCGACGCGCACGGGGTGCTCGAGGGCCTCGAGGAGCGGTCACTGCTTGCGAAGCAGCTGCTGCGCGAGGCCGAGCTCGAGCTCGCGCGCAAGCGCGCGCGCAGCGAGGCGATCGAGCGTGAGCTCGCGCGGCTGGCCGCCGAGGCCGCGCGTGCGCAGGACGACCTGCGGCAGCTCGACGCCGACGTGGAGCTGTCGCTGGGCCGGGGCGAGGAGGAGCTGGCGCGCTTCGCGGCACGCAAGCTCCTGCTCGAGCAGCGGCGCGCGGCCGCGCGCGGAGCGCGAGTCGCGGCGCTGGGCCGCGAGCGCGCCGAGCTCTTCGAGAGACTCGCGCGCCAGGAGGTGGAGCTGGCCGACCTGCGCCAGCGCGTGGCCGACTGTCTCTCCGAGGAAGCGGCGCGCGGCGAAGCGGGCGGAGAAGGTTGCCCCGCACCCGTGGCCGAGCACGACGTGTCGCTCGAGCTCCTGCGCCGGCGGGCGCGGGCGGGAGCAGACGGATGACCCGCTCGGTCGGCAGAGGCGGGGGCCTGCGCTTCGCGGCAGGCGTCGCGGCGGCGGGGGTGGTCGCGCTGGTGGCGCTCGAGCCGTGGCTCGGCGCCTGGCGCGCGCGGGCGGTGTTCGCGCTGGTGTTGCTGCCCTTCGCCGGCGCGCGCCACGCGCAGTCACTCGGCGCGCTGGCGCGCTCCAGCATCGCCCTCTCGTTGGCGAGCCTGGCACTCGGCTGGGCCGGGCTGCGCTGGCCGCTCTTGGCCATGCCGCTCGCGGGCGCCTATGGAGTCACGCGCGCGCTCTGCGCGCCCGGTCGCAATCCGGCGCGTGCGCTCGGCACGGAGGTCGTGCTGATCGGCGCGGGCCTGGCGCTCGCCGCCCTGTGCGACGGACGCAGCAGCTTGTCGTTCGGGCTGGGGCTGTGGGCCTTCTTCCTGGTCCAGGCCGCGTTCCCGCTCACCGGGGGGGCGCCGGTGTCCTCCGAGTCGGGCGACCCGTTCGAGCGCGCCCGCGACCGCGCGCTCGAGCTGCTGGCTCGGCGGCCGTCGTGACTCGCGCCTGCGTGGCGGCGCTCGCGCTGCTGTGCACGGGAGTGAGTCCGCCGCACGCCGACTTCTTCGCCCGGCTCTCCGATGCCGCGCTCGCGCAGGTCTCCCGGCCGGTGGTCTACGACCCGTCGTACCGGCGCATTCCCTATCCGGGCGGCGACGTGCCGGCAGACACGGGGGTGTGCAGCGACGTCGTGATCCGCGCCTACCGCGCGCTCGGGGTCGACCTGCAGGTGCGCGTGCACGACGACATGGCCGGCGCCTTCGCGGCCTATCCAAAGCTCTGGGGCTTGCGCGGGCCGGACCCGAACATCGACCACCGGCGCGTGCCCAACCTGGCTACCTATCTCGCGCGTCACGGCGCTGCGCGTCCGATCTCGAGCCGGCCCGAGGCCTACCGGACGGGCGATCTCGTGGTGTGGCTGCTGCCGGGGAGCCGGCCGCACATCGGTGTCGTCAGCGCGCGGCGCACGCGCGACGGCCGGCCGCTGGTGGTGCACAACGCCGGGCTGGGGCCGCGGCTCGAGGACGCCCTGTTCGCGTTCCCGATCACGGGTCACTTCCGGTACCGCGAATCGCTTCGAGCCGGTACGATTCCGGTCCCCCATGCTGGACGAAGCCCGCCAGCCCAGTCTGTTCGGCACACTCGATGCGCCGGCCTCGCCGCGCGTGGCGCTCGACGCCACGTCGTGGCTCGAGCTGCTCCCCGGCTGGCTCGCGGAGCCGGCGGCGCTGTTCGAATGCCTGCGCACGAGCGCGCGCTGGGAGCAGCGCGACCGGCGCATGTACGAGCGCACGGTGACCGAGCCGCGTCTCACCGCCGAGCTGCGCGACCTGAGGCAGGCGCCGGCAGCGCTGCGCGCGGCCGCCGAGCGGCTGTCGACACAGTACGGTGTACGGTACGACCAGCTGTGGCTGAACTTCTACCGCCACGGCCACGACAGCACCGCCTGGCACGGCGACCGGATCTCGGTGCGGCGTGAAGAGTGCATCGTGCCCGTGCTCACGCTGGGCGCGACGCGCCGCTTCCTGATCAAGCCGCGCACGGGCGGCGCTTCGCGCGCGTTCTGGCCGGAGTCGGGCGACCTGGTGGTCATGGGCGGGCGCTGCCAGAGCGACTGGGTGCACAGCGTGCCCAAGGCGCCCCAAGTCCGGGGCGCACGCATCAGCGTGAACTTCCAGAGCTCCGAGCAGGCGCGCCCGGAGCGCCGCCGCTAGCAGTCACTGACTCGCGCCGGCCGGCGCGCGTGTTAGCTTCCCGGCGATGGTGGTGGAGCTCGTCGGCGGCGGGGCGGTCCTGGCGGGCCCGCTCTTGGCGCAGTGGGAGCGCGGCGAGTGAACGAGGAGGAGGCCGAGCTGCGCGCGGAGGGCGAGCCCTCGGTTCCCGTCTCGATCTGGAGCCGAGACGAGCGCCCGCGCGGCGTCGTGCTGCTGGGCCACGGGCTGTGCGCCGACCGCACTCACCCGACGGTGCGCGTCCCGGCGGAGCAGCTCGTGGAGCGCGGACTGGCCGTCGTCGCGCCCGACCTCCCCGGGCACGGCGTGCGCCGGAACGGCGCGCGCGGCCCCGACGAGGTCGCCGAGGCGTGGCAGACCTACTGGACGTCGGGCGGACCCGCCGCGCTGCGCGACGAATGGCTGCGCATCCTGAGCTTCGCGCGCGGCCGCTTCCCGAACGCGCGGGTCGGCTATTTCGGTCTCTCGCTCGGCGCGCAGTACGGCGTGGTGTTTCTCGCCAACGCGCCGCAGGTCGCTGCGGCCGTGCTGGGTCTGTTCGGCGCCGAGCCGGCGCCCAGGTCCGCGATCATGCACGCCTGCGCGCCGCGCGTGTGCTGCCCGGTGTATTTCGTGCAGAAGCAGTCCGACGAGCTCCACGCGCGCGAGCGCAGCGATCACCTGTTCTCGCTGCTCGGCAGCGCCGAGAAAGTCCTGCACTCGACGCCGGGGCGGCACGGCGACGTGACTCCCGAGGAGTACGCGCGCGCCTGCGGCTTCCTCGCGGAGCGCCTGTGACC
The DNA here is from genome assembly GCA_035498015.1 of Myxococcota bacterium. Taxonomy (NCBI): domain Bacteria; kingdom Pseudomonadati; phylum Myxococcota; species Myxococcota bacterium. The sequence continues at coordinate 2,721 of DATKAO010000171.1, read as the reverse complement.
ATCGGGCTCTACGGGGGTGGCGCGCTGAGCGCCTGGGGGAGGGGGATGAAGCGCGCAACCTGGCTTTCGATCGCGATCGGCCTGTGTCTCGCGACTGCGGCGGCCGCCGCGGAGTCCGGCTCGATCGTGGTGGCGCTCGCTGCCAGCACCGGCCCGCGGGTCGCGAACTTGCTGCGGCAGCACGCCGACTTCGTCGCGGCGGAGGTGGGGGTCAAGGTCGACGAGAGCGACGCCGCCAGACGCTTCACGGCCATCGCTGCCGGCAAGGCGAAGCTCGCCGACGAAGTGCGCAAGCATCCCGGCTGGATCTTCCTGGACGGACCCGTGGCGCTGTCGGCGCCGGAACAGAGCAAGTTCACGTCGAGCTACGGCCCCACGAACCGCGCGTCGGCGACCGTGCTCGCGGCGCTCGGCGCCGAGACCGATGTCTATGCGCAATCGGCCGCGCTCGCCGCCGCGTTCGCACAGCTCGAGAAACAGTCCAGCTTCGAGCTGCCGGTGCAACGCATCGAGCTCGCCGTGCGTGATGCCCAGCAGTATCGCCCGCAGCTGCTCAAGATCGTGGCCGAGGAGGCTGTGCGCACGCGCGATGCGCTGGTTGCCGGCGGGCAGATCGAGCTGTCCGGCCTCGAGGGGCCCGTCTGGGTGCGCCAGGTCGACGACCGCGACGTGGAGCTCTACCTCGACTACAAGCTCGCGGTCGGATCGGCAGGCCGGAAGTGAGCGCCGCGCCGTCGGCGTTTCGCGGCGGCTGCGCCTGCGGGGCGATCGCGTTCGAGTGCAGCGCGGCCCCGCTCTCGATGGTGAGCTGTCACTGCCGCGACTGCCAGCGCGCCGGCGGCTCGGGTCACTCGCCGTCGGTCGTGGTGAGTCGCGCGGCCTTCCGGGTCACTCGCGGCGAGCCGCGCTTCTACGAGCGGCGCGCCGACAGCGGAGCCGTGGCGCGGCGGGCCTTCTGCGCGGCCTGCGGGTCGCCGCTGTTCGCGTCGAGCTCGGCGCGGCCCGACGTGCTGGCGATTCGCGCGGGCAGCCTGGACGACCCGTCGTGGTTCCGTCCCGCGGCCGTCGTGTTTGCCGACAGCGCGCAACCTTGGGATCCGTTCCCGCCCGGCGTCTCCCGGCAGCCTCGTGACCGGCCCAGGAGCTGATAGTCTCTGGCCATGAGGCCGCTCATCACCGCACTCGCCGCCGTACACCTGGCGATCACCCTCTGGCACTCGGAGGCGCACACCGAGCTCGGAATCGGGCTGCCCGCCTGGAAGCTCGCGTACGCGTACGCGGTGATCGTGATCGCGCCACCCGTCGCGGCGGCGCTTTTGTGGACGCGCTTTGCGTCGTGGGCTCTGTGGCTGTTCACGGCCGCGATGGTCGGGTCACTCCTGTTCGCGACCTACCACCACTACATTCTGGTCTCGCCCGACAACATTGCGCACCTGCCCGAGGGCGCGCCCGAGGCTCAGGTGCGCTTCGTGGTCAGCGCCGGCTGGAGCGCGCTGCTCGAGCTGGCCTCGGCGCTGGTCGGCGCGTTCTATCTGGGGCGGGGCGCGTGAGCGAGACGCGCTGGGCGGGCGCGCCGCTGCGCGAGCCGCCGGAGGTCGATGCCGAGTTTTGGGCGAGCCCAGGCAGCGCTTGAAGGCGGCATGGTGTCTCGCCGCGGCCGCGCTCGCGCTCGCGAGCGGCGCCGGCGCGGCCGAGAGTGTCTGCTTCGGCACCGTGGCGAAGGGCCGGATCGAAGGCGCCGTCGCCCTGCCGCCGAGCGGCCCCAACTTCGCCGCCTACAGCATGGCCGGCGTCGCCATGGGGCGCACCTACGTGCACAGCACGGTGCGCGACGTGGTCGTGGCCGCGTACGCGGCGCTCGAGAAATCGGCGCCGGGCAAGGTCTTCGTCTACGGCGAGACCGGTTGGGCCTCGGGCGGCCGAATCCGCCCGCACCGCACGCACGAGAATGGTCTCTCGGTGGACTTCTTCGTGCCGGTCACCAACGCGCAGGGTGAGTCGGTGCGGGTGCCCGGCAGCCTGTCGAACCGCTTCGGCTACGACCTCGAGTTCGACGCCGATGGCCGCTTCGAGAGCTACACGATCGACTTCGCCGCGATCGGGCAGCATCTGTTCGAGCTGCAGCGCGCCGCGCAGGCGCGCGGCGTCGGCATTGCGCTCGTGATCTTCGATCCGCCCTACCACCCGAAGCCGTTCGCCACGGAGCACGGCCCGCAGCTGCGCGACTCGCTCCCGTTCATGAAGGGCCGCGCGTGGGTGCGCCACGACGAGCACTACCACGTGGACTTCGCCGTGCCGTGCAAGCCAGAATGACTGCCGCGCAGTCACTCGGCCCGGTCTTTCTCACCGCGGAGTGGCGCGACCTCGCCATGCTGAACTACGAGATCGACCCCGCCGTACTCGAGCCCCGCGTGCCCGCGGGCACCGAGCTCGACGCCTGGTCCGGGCGCACTTTCGTGAGCGTGGTGGGCTTCCGCTTCCTGCGCACGCGAGTGCTCGGCGTGCCGGTGCCGTACCACGTGGACTTCGACGAGGTGAACCTGCGCTTCTACGTGCGCCGCAAGTCCGGCGCCGACTGGCGGCGCGGCGTGGTGTTCGTGAAAGAGATCGTGCCGCGCCGCGCGATCGCGCTGGTGGCGCGCGTCGCCTACGCCGAGAACTACGTGGCTCACCCGATGAGACACTCGATCCGGCCGATGATCGGCGACGCTCCGGCCACGG